>NZ_JACHLY010000002.1:300000-510128 GCF_014204715.1 Streptomonospora salina | reverse complement strand
GCCCCGGGCACCGGCCAGATGGAGCTGGGCGGGTTCCGCTACCGGCTCCGTCCCACCCTGCGGCTCGGCGACCAGGGCCAAGCCGTCACCGACCTGCAGAACGAGCTGCTCGACCTGGGCTACGACCTCGGCCAGTGGGGCGCCGACGGCGACTACGGCCAGGTCACCGCCGACGCGGTAACGGACCTGCAGACCGACTACGGCCTTTCGCCCATCGACGGCCAGGCCGGACCCGAGACCCGGGCCGCCATGGATCTCGCACTGGCGCGCATCCCCGACCCGCTGTGGGTGTCGCACCTGGCCGTGGCCGACGACGGCGCGTGGATCGGCCCCGCCACCGCACCCGAGACCACCGTGTCGCCGCGGCTGGTCCTCGGCACCCCGATCTAGGACGAACCCATGACCGACGACCCCTTCCACTCGGTGGTCACCGCCCGCGACGTGTTCGGGGCGGTGCAGGAGCTGCGCGGCGAGATGCGCACGAACAGCGGCGAGCTGAAGGAGGCCCGCAAGGAAATCGACGAGCTGAAGACCGGACAGGACGACCACGAGACCCGGCTGCGCAGCATGGAGACGTGGCGGGCCCGATGGCCGATCGCGTCGCTGGGGGCGGCGGCCGGCGGTGCGGCGGCGTTGGCGGCCGCGATCCTGCAATACCTCGGCTGACCCGATTTGCCCACATACGCCCCGGCCCGGCGCCGGGGCGAACCTATGCCGGGAGGCACCACACATGGCCACAGTGCCCATCATCGAACGGTCCCAGTGGGGAGCGCGCGACCCCCGGGGCCGCAAATACGTGTCCTGGGGAACCCGCACGGAGTTCATCGTGCACCACTCCGCGGGCCCCACGTCGCAGACGGTCCGCAGCATTCAGGACTTCCACATGGACAGCCGCGGCTGGTCCGACATCGGCTACAACCTGCTCGTCGACGACGCCGGCCACGCCTACGACGGCCGCGGGTGGCTCGTCGTCGGCGCCCACGCCGTCGGCCACAACACCTCCGGCATCGGCGTCTGCTACATCGGCCAGAACGCACCGACCGACCCGGCCAAGCGAACGATCCGCGCGCTCTACGACATGGCCTGTGAGCAGGCCGGGCGGCAACTGGAGACGCTCGGCCACGGCGACGTCAACGACACCACCTGCCCCGGCGGCAACCTCGACGCCTGGGTCCACGACGGAATGCCCGTAGACGGGCTCGACACCAATGGAGGACACGAGTTGATCGGACTGAAGAAAGGCGACCAGGGGGAGCGGGTCAAGGGCCTGCAGGTCTGCATCATGTACGCGGGCGTGGATCTGCCGCAGTACGGCGCTGACGGCGACTACGGCGACGAGACCGCCGAGGGGCTCCGGCAGGCGCGCGAGCTCGTGGGATCCGACGCCGGCCCCGGCTACGGCGACCGTGTGTCCGGGTGGGCCTACGGCCAGCTCATGAAACTCCTCGCCGAGAACACCGGCGGCGACGGCACCGCTTCGCTACCCGACACCATCAGCGTGTCCGGCGACCTCGACGTGGAGGACTGATCCATGGCCATGGTCACGAGCATCGTCCGCACCGTCGTGCCCTACGTCGTCGGCGTGGTGCTGGTCCTAGCCGCCCGGGTCGGAATCGACCTGCCGCCTGAAGCCCTCACCGAGGTCACCACGCCCGTGGTCGCGGCGGCGGTCGCCGCGGTCTACTACGGCGCCGCGCGGGCGGCCGAGGAGTACCTGCCGGAGCGGTGGGCGCGCCTCGGAAAGGTCATGCTGGCCTCGGGCCGCAGCCCGACTTACAGCACGGACGCGGAGATGAGCGAGCAGATCCGAGGGATGGTCCGCGACGAGGTGCAGAAGCGCCAGCCGGACGTCCCGTAGCCGCATAGCGAAGCGACCCCGTCACCTCACGGGTGACGGGGTCGCTTTTCGTGTGTCCGGGGGTGACCGCCCGGCACACGCCCCGGAAGGCGAGCATCGGAGCCGGGCGGGCTGCCGCACACCCATGCGGTGCGGCGTCATGCCCGCGCGCCGGTCGCCCCCGGCGCGCGGAGTCCTCAGGGCCGGTCGGCCTCGTAGGCGGCCATGTACTCGGCCTGGTCGTCGAGCCACTGGCGGATGGTGTCGGCCGAGGCGGGCCCGCGGCGCCCGTCCCGCACCCCGTAGTCCCGGGCGGCAGTAGGCGCGGGCTGCTGGCGCGCGAGGTAGTAGTACTCGGACCCGGTCCACAGGTAGCAGCGGATGTCCCAGGTGTCGCCGTAGTCCTCGATCAGCCCGCCGGGGACCTCGACGCGGCCGGTGCCCTCGGGGATGTAGGTGTACACCGTGTCGTCGGCGCTCATCGGGGCGCCTGCAGGTCGGACAGGGCGGTGCGGATGCGCCGCGGCGGGTCCTCCATCTGCCGCGTGAGCTCCATGACGGTGCGGGCGTGCAGCGTCGGCGCCCGGTCCGAGTTGGGGTCGATGTTGGTCGCGCACCAGGCGGCGTGGCGCCCGTGCTCGTCGACCGAGCGCCACACCCGCCATCGGCCGGCGACGGCCTGATTCAGCTCGTCGAGGTCGGGGCCAGGGCGCGCGGTGGTGTCCATGCCCCTGACCATGGCGTGCGCCACACCGACTGGGGAGTGGCCAGACTAGTGGCCACTCACGCGGCCTCGATCTCCTCCATGAGCATCCGCAGCGTCAGGCTGTGCTTCTCCGGCGGCAACTCCTCCAGCGCGGCGCGCGCGTGCGCGGTGCCGCCGTCGCGGTCGCCGACCCGGGTCAGCATCAGCCCGCGGTGCATCTCCAAATGGGTCTTGAAGCGGGGGAGGGACTCCGGAAGGTTGCGGGCGGCCTCGGTTTGGACGTCGTCAGCGAGCTGCTCGTCGCCCATCCGAGCCGCCAGCAGTGAGGCGAACACGTTGAACCGCCACCACGGGATCGCGTAGTCGGACTCGGCGTCGTCCGAACCGGCCTGGTCGAAGGCGCGCCGCCCCTCGTCAATGAGAGAGCGCGCGCCTTGGTGGTCGCCGCGCAGCGCACGCACGTGCGCGCGCCCCATAACAGCGTTCACCCGCCCGAGCGAGGGCTTGTCGTCCATCTCCAGTGCCTGGCTGGCGAGCGTGTCTGCGACCCCGAGGGCCGCACCTTCGTAGCCCAGGGCAATGGCCGCGCGGCCGCGCACCCACACGCGGGTGGTCTCGTCGCCGGAGCGGTCAGCGAAGGTGGCGGCGTGGCGGTACCACGTGACCGCCTTCGCGCCGTCGCTGCCAGGGAACGTCTTCGCGTACAGGGTCGCGAGCTTGGCGGCGGTCGCCCACATGCACGGCGCGTCGAGCTGCTGCTGCAACACCACCAGGTCCGCCGACAGCCGCTTCTGGATCTCCGCGGCGCCCTGGGTCATGTAGTCGCGGCCGTAGGTCTCCACGGCCTCCTCCCAGTCCTCGACGCTGGGGTGCTTGACGCCGAGCGCGGCGGCGAAGCCTTCCTCGATGAGGTCGGAGGCGACCATGGGGGCGATCGCGGTACCCGCGGCCGCGGTCAGGAAGTTGCGTCGGTCCACGCGCGCCCTTTCCAGGATTTCGATGGGGACCTGAAGCACCGTAGCCAAATGCCGCAGCCAGAACGCGGCGGGGGTGCGTTTACCGTTCTCCCACCGGGACACCTGTTCGCGGTTGACGGTGTCGTGGCCGGCCACCTGTCCGAGTTCGGTTGCCAGGCGGGACTGGGACCATCCATGCGAGGTGCGCAGGTCGGTGATGAGGCAGCCGAGCGCGGGGGGGTCGGGGGTACCATTTGCAGACATAGGGCCCTGCCTTCCTGGTGCGTCGCAACACCAAGGATAGGCAGGGCCTATTTCTTCGTGGGCCCCCGTTTCCGGGCTGTGGCGGCGCGCGGCCACGCTCTACACTCGACTCATCGCCACACCAGGGGAGGCCGTTGTGCAGCGCTGGGAGTATGCCGTCGAGGAAACCGAGTTCGGCCTGAGCCAGGGGCGACTCGACAGCCTCGGCCGATCCGGGTGGGAGCTGGTGTCCGAGGTCGTGCTGCCCGAGGAGCTGAGCCGCCGCACCGCCAGGATCCGCGCGGTACTCAAGCGGGCCATCGACTGAGCGTCACTAGACACCCTCGGACGTATTCCTGAGAGCTTTTCTAGACGCCCACTTAACCTGCGGCAATGCGATGAGTCAGCCGTCCGGCGGCAGGGGCGTCTACCCCGTCTACGGATGCCGAGATCGCAGGCCAGCGCGGCATTCGAGAGGTGTCTAGGTGGGTGTCTACCACCGGCAGCGACAGACACCCCCAAGACATCCCCGCGTCGTCACTTTTCGTAGCGGCGTGCCGCTTCCTCAAGTGCGTCGCGCCGGTATCCGCGCACCTGCGCACCGTCCTGCGAGTACCGGCGCGCCTGCACTCCGGCAGCCAGCAGTGCCTCCTGCGCGTCGAGCAGGTCCATGTCGCACGCCCGGGCGATGTCGTTTCCCGGTATCCCGTTGGCGTCGGGATCCATCTCCAGCAACGCCACGGCCGCGCCGAGGACCGGGGGGATCCCCGACGCCTTCGGGGCGGCCGGCGTCTCGTCGTGGCCCGGCCGGTGCGACCACGACTCGGCGTCGGGCAGCGCCAGGATCGCGGCGTCGTCGGAGAGGTCCCAGACCTGGATCGGCGCCTGCCCGGGGCCGCGGCCGCCGGTGTTGGTGAGCGCGCTCCCGCCCAGCTCCAGCTCGTGACTCGACCAGTCAGCGCCGAGGACCTGGTTGTTCTCGGTGCGGCCCGCGGTGCGCAGCACGACCCGGTCCTGCATGACGCCGTTGAGCTGCGACGGGATGCCGGATCCGAGCAAGGGCTTCTGCGTCGCCCACTTCAGGTCGATGCCGCGGGACCGGCCCATGGTCGCCAGGGGCTGCAGCCGTTTGATGACGTCGATGTCCTCGGCGGGGTCGTCCATGCTGACGATCTCGGCGCCCTCGTCGACCACCACCACGATCCGGGGCCGCTCCTCGGTCGGGACCCACTGCGACACCCGGCGCTTCTGCATGATCTGCGACCGCTCGTCGGACTCCTGGCCGACCTCGCGCAGCAGAGCGATGATCTCGCCTGGCGTGTTCGCGCAGCGGACCTTTCCCCGCCACAGACCGGACTCCTCGCCCTTGGGGTCGATGTAGACCACTGCCGTCGGCTCCTGGGCGCACAGCGCCTCGGCCATGACCACGCGCAGCAGCACGGACTTGCCCGCGCCGCTGGTGCCCGCGATCAGCATGCGGCCCTTCGGCAGCACCACCGGTTCACCGGTGTCGGTGTCCACGCCGATGCCGGCCCGCTCGGGCCGCCAGGTCATGTCGCGGTCGGGGGTGCGGGTGCGGATCCGCAGCACCGCCTCGTCACCGACATCGCCAGGCGACAGGTCGGTGCGCACATCGCGAGGCACCGCCAGGGCCGCGCGCACCGCCGACATCCGCTTGCCCAGCGTGTCCGGCGTGGTGCGGCCCGACGTCTTCAGCACCACGCGGATGCCGAGAGAGTCCAGGCTCGGCATCGGCGTGGGGGTGACGCCCTCCAGGCCGCGGCCGGCGGCGCGCCGGTCCCAATCGGCGAGGTGGGCGAGGATCGCATTCTCCGCCTCAGACGCGCCCACAGGCGTGACTGAGGAGGCGGCCGAGGCGCCTCCCGGGGCGGGGCGGGGCGTCGGCAGCACGGGCGCCGCCTCCCCGGACGCCTCCTCGGCGGTAGCGGTGCCTTCGGCGACGGCCATGCCATGACCCTGCACCGCCAGCCATGCCCAGGCGGCCGGCCACGCCAGTAGCGGCCACCACATGCCCCCGGCCAGCAGCGCGGCCAGCGGCCCGGCAACGATCCCCACGGGCAGGGCCGCCTGCCGCGCCAGACGGCCGCTCCTCGCCTTCAGGGTGAGCGCGTCCATCTTCATCGCCGAAGGAGCGCGCCGCTCCAGATCGGCAAGCTGTTCGGTGAGCAGCTTTACCTGCGCCTCGTCGCGGCGCAGGCGCGCCTTGTCGAGCTTCTTCGCGACGGTCGCGCGTTCCCGGCGGACCTCCTCACGGGCCTCCTCCACGATCTCCCGGTACAGGTCGGGGTCCTGGATATAGGCTTCGGCGGTCTGCCACCGGCGCGACCACGCCAGTATCGCGTAGGTGTGCCACGTCGACAGCGATGCGCGCAGTCGCGCGTTGATGTCGTCGAGCAGCGCCCGTTTCGACGCCGCATCGCCGACCCGCGGGGCGTGCACCACGGCCCCGTGCACCGCCTCGCCCGCCCCGTCCTCTGGGCTGGGCTTTTGCTCCTGCCCGGTGCGGTGCGTATCGTCTGTGCGCCCCGGGGGCGCCTCCGAGGCGGAAGCTTCCCACACCACCCCCGTGCGGATGGCCTCGTCCTGTTCCTGCATCTCCAGTCCTTCCAACGAGGGCGGGCCGCCGGGGAACGCCGGCGGCCCGCGTCCGCATCAGGAGCCGACGGCTCCGCCGATGATCCCGGCGACCGCACTGGCACCCATCGTGTGAACCGCGTCGATGATGCTGGGCAGCGCGCCGGAGCCCGCGCCGTGCGCCGCAACGGGGGTGATGATCAGTGCTGCGATGGCCGCCGGGTTGTACGTGTGGTTCTTCCAGAGGTCGATCGCGGTCACCAGGGCGCCGCCGATGCACAGCACCGCCCACACCACGCTGGGCGGCAACGGGTCGCCCATGGTGCCGCCGAACCACCCGGCCAGCGGGGTGATGAACTGGTCGTTGGCCCAACCGAGGATCGTCTGCGAGGCCGGGGACCGGTACAGCAGCATCGACGCCGCCAACCCCACCAGCAGGGCGAGCAGCCCCTTCTTGCTGGCCTTGAACTTCTTGTTGATGTAGAAGGCCGCGCCGAACATGGTCGCGGCGAGAAAGAGATGCATCCGGTGTCCTAGCGGTTGCGGAGCTTGTCGACGTAGATGAGGCCGCCGACGGCGGCCAGGGCGACGGCGGCGAGGGTGAACACCACGCCGTCACCGGCGCCGGCCAGGACGGCGATCACGATGGCGGCCGAGGCCACGGCGATGGCGATGAGGTCCCGGGTCGGTATCTGCGGAGTGGACATGGCAGTCTCCTCAGTCGGGGTGTCGTTGGTGATGGAGGGCTGCGGCTGCGCTCGCCCGCGGGCGCTCGCTGGCCTTGCCCGTCCTCGGCCGGCGTGCTCGCCCACCCGAGCCGGGGCGGGGAGGCGGGCGCGTCGCCGAGAAGGGGGCGCCCCCGGGGCGCCTCACGAGGCGCCCCGGGGAGGCGGCTACTTGGTGGTGCGAGTCAGCGGGGAGACGTCGTATCCCTGCTCGGCGAGAACGTCGCGGCGGCGGCGCACGGTTGCCGCGTCGCAGCCGAGCGCGCGGGCGGCGGCGCGCACCGAGGCGTCCTCGCCCGCCTGGGCGACGTAGTCGAGCAGTTCGCGTAGCCGCGGCTCCAAGCCCTCGGCGGTACGCGCCTGGGCGCCCATAGCCCCGCCGAAACCCATCAGCGCTTCGGGGGAGGCGGACAACGACGATGCGTCGTCGGGCACTTCGCCCGAGCCCAGTGCCAGCCCCTGGCCCGCCCGGACCTCGCGGATCAGGTCCTGGCGCTGCATGGCGACCCGGGCCTCCTCGCGGTCCAGCGCCATCCGCTGCTCGGCCGCGCGCCGGGTCGAGGCCAACTTCTGCTCGTGCTCGGCCTCGGCCGTGGCGTCCGCGTAATCGCGGTCGGCGGCCGCCAACTCCCGGGCGTAGGCAGCTTCCTGACGGCGACGGGCAACCTCGGCGCGCTGGGCGTGCGTGAGGTCGGTGGACAGCTCCGCCTCCCGGCGCGCCTCCTCCGCCTCGGCGAGGCGCTTCGCTTCCGCCTCCTCCGCCTCCTGGGCGTGGCGGGAGATCCGGGAGCGCAGCGCCAGCCCCCACAACGCCTTGCTGACCAGAGGCACCAGGCCAAGGACGACCAGCATCGGGTCGATGCCGTAGGAGTGCCACCCCACGAGCACACCGGCCAGCGCGGCGATGGCCCACCCGGCGATCTCGGCGGGACGGGCCACGGCCGGGTTGGACCACGCGATCACCACCGCCGACACCAGGGCGACGTCGAGGACACCGCCGGCGGCCAGTCCCACACCCCACGGGGCGGGGTCGGGCAGGCTGTCCATCAGCGACCACACGGTCAGGATCAGCGAAGCGAGCGACGGGATCGCGGCGGCCAGGATGATGACGCGCACCGCCCCGGGAGAGGAAGCGCTTCGCTGTACGGGCAGGTGGCGCCAAAACGCCTGCTTGAAGGGGTTCTTCGTGGGCTGTACGTTGGTCATGTCGATCTCCTCAGTGGGGTCCGCGGCCCGCCCTCCGGTGTCCACCCGGGCGGGCCGCACGTATGCGGGTCAGCGGTCCTCGGTGACGGCGGTGCGCATCACGTCGGCGCTGTCGAAGGGAAGGTCGTCGATCCACCGGCCGTCCCGCGCGTCATTGATCTCCATCTCGTGGACCTCGCCGTCGCGGGTGTAGATCGTCGCCGTGGCCATGACTGCTCTCCTCTCGTTCGCCGGCCGGTCGGCCGGTCCCCCCGCCGCCCGCCAGGACGGGGCGGGCGGCGGGGGGACCGGCCTCAGACCTCGGCCTGGGCGGCGACGAACAGGGCGATCACGGGCAGCACGCCGCTGGTGTGGATCAGGCTGACGAGGGTCACGGCTGCTCATCCCGCCTTGTCAGGGCGGTCTTGAGTCGCTTGTTCTCCTCGGCCAGCCGGTCGCGGGACCGGCCGGCGCTGCCGAGCTGGTACCGCAGCTCCTCGACGAGGTCCTCGGCGCGCCTCACCCGATCGGCCGCCAGGCGCTCGGCTTCGGCGATCCGGCTGGCGGCTTCCTGTTCGGCGGCGGCGACGCGCGGCTCGGCGATCGCGACGGCGCGCACCTCGACGTAGCGCTGGAGGTTGGCGATCATCTCGCCGAGCTGCTCGGTCTGGTCGGCCATCACTGCTCACCCCCGTGGGTGCGGTAGTCCACCGGGTAGTCGCCGAGCCGGTCACGCAGGTGGGCGAGCGTCACGGCGCGGTCGCGCGGGTCGGACGCGTCCAGCACCGCGCGCAGGTGCACCGCGGTCTGGATCGCGCGGCGCGACACCAGCTCGTTGCGGCGCTGCTCGTCGCCGACGGTGGCGCCGAAGGGGATGTCGATCGCTTCGAGTACCGCGGCCAGTGTCCGGCGGTACTCCTCCGCGGTGGGCTCGCTGCCCTCGACCACCGGGGTGCCGTCGGCCGGGGTGCGGGCCGGGTCGTAGACCTCGCGGCATCCGCCGGCCTCGGCGGCCCGGGGAGGGGTGCAGATGGGGCACGTGTGGTCGGCACCGCCCTCGTGGCAGCGGTCGACGCAGTGGCGGCACCACGGGGTGGCCCGGTGCCGGGCGTGGCCGTCGAACCGGGGGTCCTCCGGATTGAAGGGCTGTTCGCAGCGGGCACAGGCGGCGTGGTGCTCCCCGATGGCGTCCCCTCGGGCGACCGCGCGGCCGCGGACGGCGTTGACGCGCTGGCGGATGCGGGCGACGGCCCGCGTGGCGAAGGCGGGGAGCGTGAAGCCTTCGTTGTCGGCGTCGAGGATCCCGGTGAGAAGGCCGGCGGCCTCGGCGAGGTGGCGGGCGTCCCGGTGGGACAGGTGGGTCGGGTTGTCGTCGCCGTCTGCTACAGCGGTACGATCCATGAAGCTCACTCCCTGGGCAATCAGGTGGTGGGTCAGGCCCTTGACCGGTGTGTGGAAGCCCGGTCGAGGGCCGTTTTCGTGCGACCGGCGGCCGCTTGTGTAGTCACACTACACGCGTGTAGCTTGGTTACACAAGACGGTTGGCGGGATCCGCGAGAGGATCAGGCCGTGAGTGCTGAAGAGGAGGTGCGGCGAGTGCGCGAAGCGATCGCCGCCGCAGCGTCAGGCGGACCACTGGGCGAGCAAGTGCGGCGGCTGGACGAGGCCCACGCCGCCGCGACCGAGGAATGGCGCCGCCAACGCCAGGTGAAGGTACGAAAGATGCACGAGGATGGGATGACGTACCGCGACATCGCGCGTGAGATCGGGGTCAGCTTCGGGCGCGTCCGCCAGATACTCGACGAGAACCTCGACGACACCCCGCTGCCACCTACATCGGAATAGGGGAGTGGTGGCGCTAGCGGCGCTCTGACCTGGGGGTACTGACAGCATCCGCCTTAACGGGTTTCGCTCGGTATTCGCCTGCGAATATGCTGGTCGCTACACCGCTCAGTTCCATCCGCCTTACAAGCGGGTGGTCGGAGGTTCGAGTCCTCTCGCGCCCACCCTCCGTACACATGGAAAACGCCCCCTGGCCTGCGGTCACAGGCCGGGGGGCGTTGTCATGCGTCGGTGATTGCCGGTGCGCGACGTGCGACCGCGGGGCCGTCGGTGGAGGGCCGCGGCCAATACACGGCGACGTTTCACCCGCGGCCGCCCCGCGTCCGCCGGGGTCGGCGTCCGCACGTTCCGGCATACCCGGCGAAATCCACTCAATCGGCATGCACCCGTGGAATCACCTGTTCTGCTGCGGCGGCGCGCGCGAATCGCGCTCGAATACCCTGGTCACGGGTTCGGGGAAAGTATGCGAATTTTTCTCCGGCGGGCCTTATCTTGACTCCGGCTATCGTGCGCACCATTGTTCGGTGCAGTCCGGGGAAGCGGTCCCGGAGCAGGCGCCCGCATTCGTCCGAGGCGTGGGCGAATCGGAATCCGATTCGCTCGGGATCCGGTGTCGGTGCAGGTCGCACTGCTTGAGCGGGTGCGCCGAACCGGGCTCCGGAAGGACCTTCCGGGGCTGCTCCGGACGTATACCGGAGTTCCCGGAGGCAGCCGGGGAAAATCCGTAGGGCGGCGTTCAACTGGAAATTTCGCCGTTCGCTGCGCTCTGCTCCGGCGCTCGGGAAGGAGCCGGGCGCGTTCCGCCGGGCAGCCGAAAACGAATATCCCCCAGCATGGTGAGGAGAAGCCGTGTTCCTGCGAAGAGTGGCGTCCGCTATCGCCGCGACGGCGCTGGCGATCGCCGCGGTGGCGGCGTTCGAGAACTCCGCCCCCGACCCGGCCGAGGCGCAGCCCGTGCAGGCGGCGCCGGCCGACGGGGCCGGAGTGTCCGCTCAGGAGGAGACCACCACCGTCCGATACGGGCCCTACACCGTCCCCGCAGCCGGCAGCGGCGACTCCGGGGACGGGCACGACGGCGCCGGTCAGCAGACCGGCATCGCGCTTAACGCCGAGAAGCCGTGCGAGGACTGCTTCGTCACGGGATTCGCCCCGAACCTGACCTACAGCGACGGCACGGACGCCAACGTCGACGAAGGCGCGATGATGCACCACTTCGTGCTGTTCGACTCCAGCGAGGACGACACCGTGTGCCCGGGATCGCAGCGGGTGTTCTCCTCCGGCAACGAGCGGGTCGCCAGCGACTTCCCCGACGGGTACGGGCTGGAGATCGGCGGCGACGAAAGCTGGTACCTGAACTACGACCTGATGAACATGGACAGCAGCGAGGACAAGACCCTCTACATCGAGATCGAGTTCTCCCACGTCGACGCCGGTGCCGGCGCCGGCATCACGCCTCTCACGCCGCTGTGGCTCGATGTCGGAGGCTGCTTCGGCAGCGAGTACGAAGCGCCCGAAGGCGTCAGCGAGGAGTCCGACTACTGGAGGTCCGACGTGTCGGGCGACCTCGTGCACATGCGCGGCCACCTGCACCACGCGGGCGACTCCCTGTGGGTCGACAACGTCTCCCGGTTCTCGCGGATGTGCCACATCGAGGCGGAGGAAGGCGGCAGCCCCGAGTTCATCGCTCCCGACGGCAGTACCCAGATCTCGGACATGCCGCCCTGCAGCGGCGATCTGGGTCGGATCGAGAGCGGCGATCTGCTGCGGACCACCTCCCGCTACGAGGTCGACGGGCATTCGCACGACGACGTGATGGGCATCATGACCGGCTGGCTGGCCGAGGACTGATCCCTTCCCGCGGCCGGGGCCGAGGGGCCCCGGCCGCCCCCGACGGGATGCGACTCGACCTAGGGAGCGATCACATGAAACCGGATCGACTGCGCGGACCGGTCCTCGCATTGTTCCGCATGGTGACGGGGCTGCTGTTCCTGATGCACGGCGCGTCCTCGCTGTTCGGAGTGTTCGGCGGTGCCCGCGGCACCGGGGCCGCAGTGGAGTTCGCGGTGTGGCCGAGTTGGTGGGCGGCGCTGATCCAGCTGGTGTGCGGAGCGCTCGTCCTCGCGGGGGTGTTCACCCGCTCCGGCGCGGTGCTGGCCTCCGGTTCGATGGCCTACGCCTACTTCGCGGTGCACCAGCCGCAAGGGCTGCTGCCGCTGACCAACGGCGGCGAACTCGCGGCGATCTACTGCTGGGCGTTCCTGCTGGTGGCCGTCCTGGGGCCGGGGGCCTGGTCCCTGGAATCGGCCGTGCGCCGCCTGCGCTCCGCACAGGAGCCCGAGTCGGCGGCGCCCGCCTAGCACGGCGGTCCCCGGGCCCCGCGCGCTCGGCCCCGGGGCCGGCGGCCTGACGGCCCCACGTCGCCCATGTTAAGCATGATTGACATCATGTCGGCTTCGCATTACATTGGTGATGTCAAATTCGTTTTACATTACCGGGCGGCGATAGTGATGTCACTGGAAGAGAAGCGTGTGTGGAGCTACGCGGCGGTCGCACTGGCGGTAGCCGCGGTCTATTTCGCGGTGATCCTGGCGAGACTGCCCGGAGCCGAGGCCGGGGAACTCTCCTATGTGCGGCCGATGCTCGTGGCGATCGGCGCCGGGATCGTGCTGAACATGCTCGCCGCTCCCCGCAGCACGGAGCCCTGGGACGAGCGCGACGCCCGGATCCGCCGGCGCGGCGAGCACATCGGCTTCTACGTGCTGGCGGGCGGGACGGCGGCGGCGCTCGCCCTGACGCTGGCGCAGTCCGCGCACTTCTGGATCGCGAACACGCTGTACCTGACCTTCGTGCTGAACGCGCTCACGTCCTCGGCCGCCAAAATCGCCGCCTACCGCCGGGGCTTCTGAGGCATGCCCAAGCGCACGCGCGTCACCAACTCCATCCGGTCCCTGCGCTTCGCGCACGGCGAGATGACCCAGGCGGCCCTGGCCGAACGCATCGGGGTCACCCGCCAGACCGTGATCGCCATCGAGCAGGGGCGCTACTCGCCGTCGCTGGAAGCGGCGTTCCAGATCGCGCGGGTCTTCGGCGTAGCGCTCGAAGACGTCTTCCACTACCCGCACCCGGACCCCGCCGGCCCGGACGACGGCTCCCGCGGCGGCGCCTGACCGCGTCCGCGGTCCCGGCCCCTGCGGGCCCCGGCCGCGCGCCGCGGGCCACCCGCCCAGCGGCTCGCCCAGAAAGGCACAGGTATGCCCGACCAGCGTTCCATCCCCGGTGCGACCATGAAGGCGGCCGTCTGCCGCCGCTACGGATCCCCCGAAGTCTTGCGCGTCGAGGACGCGCCCCGGCCGCGGATCGGCGACGGCGACCTGCTGGTGCGGGTGCGCGTCAGCGCGGTCACCCCCACCGATCGCGCCGCACGCTCCGCCGATCCCGCCCTCGCCCGGATCGCGTTCGGCCTGCTCAGACCGCGCAATCCCGTCCTCGGCGGACTGGTCGTGGGCGAGGTGGCGGAGGCCGGTGGCGACGCGGCGGGCTTCGCCACCGGCGACGGGGTGGTCGCCGAGGCCGGTGCGGTGCTGGGCGCCCACGCCGAGTACGTCCGTGTCCGGGCCGCGGGAGCCGCCGTCCGGCCGGAGGGGGTCGGCCCCGAGACCGCGGCCGCGGTCGTCGACGGCGGCCTGACCGCGCTGCCCTTCCTGCGCGACCACGCACAGTTGGGTGCCGACCGGCGCATCCTCGTCAACGGCGCTTCCGGAGCCGTCGGCAGCGCGGCCGTGCAACTCGCCAAGCACCACTACGGAGCGGAAGTCACCGGGGTCTGCAGCGGCGCCAACGCCGAAGCGGTCGCCTCACTGGGCGCCGACGAGGTCGTCGACTACACCGCGCGCGACTTCACCCGGATCGGGGAGCGGTTCGACACCGTCTTCGATGCCGTCGGAACGAGCTCCTACGCGCGCTGCCGCCGCCTCCTGAAACCGGGCGGCGCCTACCTCACGACCGAGCCCGGCGCCGGGATCCTGCTGCATCGGCTGTCCACCGCGGCGTTCGGCACCCGCAGCGCCCGCCTCGCACTGACCGGCCTGCGCCCGCCGGCGGCGCGGGCCGCCGACATCGCCGTGCTCGTGCGCCTCGCCGACGAGGGCGTGCTCGCGCCCGTGGTCGACAGCCGCTACCGGCTGGAGCGGATCCGCGAGGCCCATGAGCGCGTCGGCACCGGCCGCAAGCGCGGCAGCGTCCTGCTGATCCCGTGAGGGGTGGAAACCGGCCCGCGGCCGAGCGCGGCCCGGACCGGCGCCCGCGGCGGTGCAGCAGAGCCGCCGCCCGGCCCCTCGCCCGCGCTTGCCGGAGGCGCCCTCACCCCCAGGTGACCCGCACCTGGGAGCGCCACTGCTCCAGCAGCTCCGGGAGCCCGTCGACCGCGGCCTCGTCTCCCCGGTTCCACAGCGCGAGATAGAGCTGCAGGGCCGTGCCGCCGAACACCGCGTCGGGGGAGTGCGGGCCCCCGGACGGGCCGGCCTCCGCGACCACGGGCTCCGGGCTGACGCGCAGCGACCACGCGTGCCCGGTGTCGTCGGTGCGCACCAGCAGGGTGCGGGACTCGGGCGAGCGGAGCCCGCTCTTCCTGCGCGGAACGAACCCGCACAGCAGCTCGTCGATCCCGTCGGCCGCGAACGCCGGCGGGAGGGGCACGTCCGCCGCCCGGGGCGGCCGTTCCAGCGCGGCGGCGAGCGCGTCGACGCTGTGGACGGCGGTCTCGTGCGCCTGGCGGCGCGCCCAGAACAGCCGCGGCCGCGGAGCGTCCTTCAGAAACACCGGCGCCTCGGCGTCCTCGGGCGTCGCGCGCACGGCCTCGACCAGGGCGTCGACGCCGTCGGACAGCCAAGCGAGGGGATCGGGCGCCGCCAGGCCGTCGGCGTGGCGGGCCTCGGCGTCGAAGCCGGACTCCCCGCGCAGCGCGGCGGCGGCCCACCGGTGCACCATCCCCTGGTGCGCCACGAGGTCGGCCACGGTCCAGTCCGGGCACGTCGGCACGCGGGCCCCGAGCCCGGCCCGCTCGGCGGCGGTGCGCAGCGCGGCGCCGCTGTCGGCGATCGCCGCCGTGTAGTCCTCCAGTGCGAGATGCGCAGGCATACCGCAATCCTAGATCGACCCGCCCCCGCGGGTCCCGAGCCGCGCGCCGCCCGCGCGGGCCGGAACCGGCCGCCCCCGCTCGGCGCTCGGACCGCGCGACGCCGCTCAGAGCGCCGCGGACCGCTGCAGCAGCTCCTGCACCTCGCGGTCGCCGAGCTGGGGGAACCGCTCGTACCACAGGCTCACCGCCCGGAGCTGCGGCGGGCCGAGCACGCACACCACCCGGTCGCAGGTGTCCTCCAGCGCCCCGGTGGCATCGGGGGAGCACACCGGCACGGCCAGGGTCAGCGACGCCGCGCCCCGCCCGCGCACCGACGCCAGCGCTGCGCGGGCGCTCATCCCGGTGGCCGGGCGGTCGTCCACGATCGCCTCGCCGTCGGCCGTGACGGCGCCGACGGCCGTCTCCGGGAACGCGGGAACGGCGATCTTGCGCACGACCGCCGCATCCAGCTCAGCGCCCAGCCGCTCGGCGACCACCGCGCCCACCGGGATGCCGCCCCGGGGCAGCGCCAGGACCACCGGGTCGCCCGGCCCGAGTTCGCGGACCCGCTCGGCCAGCCGCTCACCGGCGTCCGCGCGGTCGCGGAAGACCTGCACGCCCCTCACCCCCTGCACGCGGGTCGTCGCCGCACGGCTACCCCGCCTGTGTCGGGGGGAAACCGCCCCGCCCCGCCCCGCCCGGGCCCAGCGATCCCGGCAGGTGCGGCGCCCCTCCGGGGCGTCGCCGCGCGGCGGTTACGGACCGCCCCCGCGGGGTACGCGCCCCACCACGGCGGTACGTCTGCGGCGCGGGCGCGCGGATCCGCCACCGCGTCACCCCGCGGGCAGCGGATCGGGTGGCGCCGCCCCACCATCCGGCCTTCGGCCTCCGGCGCGGCGATCGCCGAGGACGGTCCCGCCCTGCGCGCAGCGGCCGGCAGCGGGGGCACACACCGAGAGGGCGGTGGTGTATGGCCGATACCCGGTTCGAACGGTACGACGGCACCGGCGTGCCGACGATCGGCGTGGAAGAGGAGTTCTTCCTGGTCGACGACGCCGGCACGCTCGCGCCGCGCAGCGTCGAGGTCCTCGACGGGGCGGCCGCCGGTCCCGGCCGCCTGCTCGGGGAGTTCACCCGCAGCCAGGTCGAGTCCGCGGGGCCGGTGTGCGCGTCGGTCGGCGACGCGCTGCGCGGGCTGCACGCGTCGCGGCTGCGGCTCGCCGAGGCCGCGGCCCGGCAGGGGGTGCGCGTGGTGGCCGGAGCGGTCCCGGTGATGGCCGAGACCGCTCCGCAGCGGCTCAACCCGGGGTCGCGCTACCACCGCATCGCCGAGCGCTTCGGCGGCGTGGCGGCCGCGGCCGGCACCAACTGCGGCTGCCACGTGCATGTGGAGGTGCCCGACCGCGACAGCGGAGTGGCCGCCAGCAACCGGCTGCGCCCCTGGCTCCCGGTCCTGTTGGCGCTGAGCGCCAACTCGCCGGTCTGCTCCTCCGCCGACACCGGCTACGCCAGTTGGCGCCAGCCCCGTTGGTCGCGCTGGCCCACGGCAGGTCCGCCCCCGCCCCTGGAGTCGGCCGAGCACTACGAGGCCTGCGTCGCGGCGCTGCTGGAGTCGGGCGCCGCGCTGGACCGCCGGATGGTCTATTGGGACATCCGGCTGTCGGACTGCCACCCCACGGTCGAGATCCGGGTCTGCGACGTCCCGGCCACGGCGGAGGAGTCGGCGCTGGTGGCGGCGCTGGTGCGGGCCCTGGTCAGTGCCGCCCTGGACGACGAGGCCGCCGGCCGCGCCCCGGCCCGCCGCGACCCAGCGGTGCTGCGCGGCGACATGTGGCGCGCCGCACGCGACGGCCTGGAGGGAAGCTGCCCCGACCCGCTCAGCGGCGGGCGGCTGCGCCCCGCGCACGCGGTGCTGGATGGGGCGGTCTCCCACCTGCGGCCCTACCTGGAGAAGGCCGGAGACCTCGGCCACGTGCTGGTGGCCCTGAGCACGCTGCGCGTCGCCGGCGGCGGCGCGGCGCGCCAGCGCGCCGCCTACAACCGCCGCGCCCGGGCCGCCGACGTCGTCGACTACCTCGCCGAAACCACGGTGCAGGGACTGGAGGCCTCGGTCGCGCCCTCGGCGGTGGTCCCGCCGCCGGCGCATGCCCGCCCCTTCGGCGGGTAGCGGGCCCGGGCTGCCGTCCGCGGCGCGATGCCACACGAGGAGGACGAACACGATGACCGACCGGCAACAGCTCAAGGAACTGGGACAGCAGCTGCGCGTCGACGCGGTCCGGGCCGCAGACGCCGCGGGCTCGGGGCACCCGACCTCGTCGATGTCGGCGGCGGACCTGATGGCGGTGCTCGCCTCCGAGCACCTGCAGTACGACTTCGACAGTCCCGAGCACTCGGGCAACGACCACCTGATCTTCTCCAAGGGGCACGCATCGCCGCTGCTGTACTCCCTCTACAAGGCGTGCGGCGTGATCTCCGACGACGAGCTGCTGCGGTACCGCCGGCTGGGAAGCCCGCTGGAAGGCCATCCCACACCGCGGCTGCCGTGGGTCGACGTCGCCACCGGGTCGCTGGGCCAGGGGCTGCCGGTCGGCGCGGGCGTGGCGCTGGCGGGCGCGGAGCTGGACCGGCTGCCCTACCGGGTGTGGGTGCTGTGCGGTGACAGCGAACTGGCCGAAGGCTCGGTGTGGGAAGCCATGGAGTACGCAGGGCAGTCGGGGTTGGCCAACTTGACCGCGATCCTGGACGTCAACCGGCTCGGCCAGCGCGGACCCACGCGGCACGGCTGGGACTTGGACGCCTACCGCCGCCGGGTGGAGGCGTTCGGCTGGCACACGATCGAGGTCGACGGCCACGACGTCGCGGAGATCGACTCGGCCTACCGGCGGGCGCGGGAGACGGCCGACGGCCCCACCGCGATCATCGCCCGCACCGTCAAGGGTGCCGGGGTCGGCGAGGTGGCCGACCAGGAGGGCGCCCACGGCAAGCCCCTGGCCGACGCCGGACGGGCCGTGGCCGAGTTGGGCGGCCGGCGCGACCTGCGCATCGAGGTGGCCCGGCCCGAGAGCGGCGGCGTTTACCAGCGGCCCGGGGGCAGCCGGGTGGACCTGCCGACCTTCGCGGTGGGCGACAAGGCCGCCACGCGCGACGCGTTCGGCCGCGCGGTCTCGGCGGTCGGCGCCGCCCGGCCCGACACGGTCGTGCTCGACGGCGAGGTCGCCGACTCCACGCGCGCCAAGTTCTTCGCCGAGCAGCACCCGGACCGGTTCTTCGAGTTCTATATCGCCGAGCAGCAGATGATCGCCGCCGCCGTGGGTCTGCAGGTGCGCGGGTGGACGCCCTACGCGGCGACGTTCGCGGCCTTCCTGACGCGCGCCTACGACTTCATCCGCATGGCCGCGGTCAGCCGTGCCGACATCAACCTCGTGGGTTCCCACGCCGGTGTGGCGATCGGCGAGGACGGCCCGTCGCAGATGGGCCTGGAGGACATGGCCGCCCTGCGGGCCGTGCACAACAGTGTGGTGCTGCACCCTGCCGACGCCAACTGCGCGGCCCGCCTCACCGCCGGGATGGCCGAGCACGACGGGGTGAGCTACCTGCGGACGATGCGGGGTGCGACGCCGGTGCTCTACGGCCCCGACGAGGGCTTCGAGATCGGCGGCAGCAAGGTGCTGCGCTCCTCCACCGACGACCGGGTGACGGTGGTGGGCGCCGGAGTGACGGTGCACGAAGCGCTGGCCGCCGCCGACAGGCTGGCCGAGGAAGGGATCGGCGTGCGGGTGGTCGACGCCTACTCCGTCAAGCCGGTCGACGCCCCGACCCTGCGCGCAGCGGCCGCCGAGACCGGCCGGGTCATCACGGTCGAGGACCACTGGCCCGAGGGCGGACTCGGCGACGCGGTGCTGGACGTGTTCGCCGACACCCGGTCCATGCCGCGCACCATGAAGCTCGCCGTGACCGGCATGCCGGCCTCGGCCACACCCGCCGAACAGCTCCGCGAAGCCGGGATCGACTCGGGGGCCGTCGAAGCGGCGGTGCGGGGCATCCTGCGCCAGGAGCGCGAGCCCGCCGCCGCGGGCGGCTGAGAACCCGCGGGCATCGGCCCGCGCGCTGCGGTTCCCGGGGCGGGAACCGGTCCGCGTCCTGCGGCGGCGAACGCGGCATCGCCGCCGCCGGCCCGGCCGCCTCGGACCCGGCCCCCGACGTCCGATCGGTCGGCCCGGCGCGGGCGGGACCGATAGCGGAGTCGCATCGGCATCCGTGCACACGGGAGCCGCCGTCCGGCCGCTCCCGGGGCCGGGCCCGGTGCGTGGTTCCCGGATGCCCGGCCCGATACCCGGCAGTCGTCGAGCCGCGGACACGCGCCCCGGGCCGGCGCGGGCACCCCGCGCACCGGCTGCCCGCGCCGCCGCCGGGACGCCAGAGGATGAGCGGAAAATCTGATACGCGGCACTATGAGTGGTTCGGGATGTCCGTGCTGCTCTTCTTTTTTGGTCGGGATGTTCCTGTTATGTTGTGACAACATCGGATTGTCGTGTTCTTTTTGTGGTCATGCCGGGTTCGTGGTTTTCGAGTGCCCGGATGTGGAGTCTGTGGGTTCGCGGGCACGAACCGGACGGATTTTCTTTCACCGGGATCCGCATCGTCCTTAATGCGTTGGCGCAGTCTTGTTCGCAGGTCAGAAGATTGGTGTGGAAACGGGGTCCGCCGAAACGATCGGACCGGATGCGGGAACCGTGAACCCGCGATGGGCCGACGCGATGAAAGTCGGTTTCGACGGTGCATGCGTGCAAGGGGGAGGGGTAGGTCGGGTGCCGAACAGGCGCGAGAACGACGCGCAACCGCCCCCGACCCCCGAGGAATCCGCTCCGATGGAAACGGAGTGCGGCGAGTCCCCCCCCGGCACGCATTCGCGCTTCCGCGGTCACCGCGCCGATACCGGGCGCCCTGCGGCGGTGAAACGAATTCACCGCCGTAGACGCACGATTCGCGGCCGCCGCCCGCGCAGCTCCAGTGAATCGGGGGCTGCGGCCGCGTGGATTCCGCGGGTTCGAATTCCGTTCGACGGCGGGCGGCACCGCATCGACACTCAGCAAAGGATTGGGTGGAAGGACCATGACCGAGCCCGGCGTGGAGAACGATCAGCAGCGGCTGAGCCTGGGAACCGATGCCGCGAGAAAACTGGCGACCACGACCAAGACGCCTCCGCAGATGCAGGGGATCACCTCCCGCTGGCTGCTGCGCCTGCTCCCCTGGGTCGAGGCCACCGGCGGCTCCTACCGGGTGAACCGCCGGCTGACCTACACCGTCGGCGACGGTCGGGTCAGCTTCGTCTCCACCGGAGCCGACGTCCGGGTGATCCCGCGTGAACTCTGCGAACTGTCGCTGCTGCGCGACTTCGGGGACGAAGGGGCGCTCGGTGCGCTCGCCGAGCGCTTCACCCAGGAGGAGTACGCGCCCGGCGACGTCATCGTCGAACGCGGCGCCCCGGCCGACCGGGTATGCCTCATCGCCCACGGAAAGGTGAACCGGCTGGGCATCGGTGAGTACGGCGACGAAGCCGTGCTCGGCACCATGATCGACGGCGACCACTTCGGCTCGGCCGCACTGGTCGAGGACGACAGCGCCTGGGACGCCACCGCCAAAGCCGTCACCCCGTGCACCGTGCTCTCCCTTCGGCGCTCGGAGTTCCACGAGGTCGCCGACCGCTCCGAGGCGCTGCGCGCGCACCTGGACCGGGTGGGCGCGCGGACGGCCCGCGAGGCCGACCCCGGAGGCGAGGCGACGATCGCGGTGGCCTCGGGCCATGCGGGGGAGCCGGACCTGCCGGGCACGTTCGTGGATTACGAGGCGGCGCCGCGCGAGTACGAGCTGAGTGTGGCGCAGACGGTGCTGCGTGTGCATACGCGGGTGGCGGATCTGTACAACCAGCCGATGAACCAGCTGGAGGAGCAGGTCAGGCTGACGATCGAGGCGCTGCGGGAGCGCCAGGAGCACGAGCTGGTCAACAACCGCGACTTCGGGCTGCTGCACAACGCCGACCTCCGTCAGCGCATCCCGACGCGCAGCGGCCCGCCCACCCCCGACGACCTCGACGAACTGCTGGGCACCGTCTGGAAGAACCCCACGTTCCTGCTCGCCCACCCCCGCGCCATCGCCGCCTTCGGCCGCGAGTGCAGCCGCCGCGGCGTCTACCCCGACAGCATCGACGTCGAGGGCCACCGGGTGCCCGCCTGGCGGGGGGTGCCCATCTTCCCCTGCAACAAGATCCCGGTCAGCTCCACCCGCAGTACCTCGATCATGGCCATGCGCACCGGTCAGGAGAAGCAGGGCGTCGTCGGCCTGCACCAGACCGGTCTTCCCGACGAGTACGAGCCGGGGCTGTCGGTGCGGTTCATGGGCATCAACGAGAAAGCCCTCATGTCCTACCTGGTCAGCACCTACTATTCCGCGGCCGTGCTGGTTCCCGACGCCCTCGGGATTCTGGAGAACGCCGAGATCGGGCACGAGAGCTGACCCCTCGCCGGCTCCCGTGCGGTCCTTCGCAGCCCCCGTGCCGGGCCGCACGGGAGCCGGCCCGGCCCGCGGGCGCGCCCCTGTCCCCGGCGCGCCCGCGGGCCGCCCCACCGCATACGACGACCGGCCCGCACCCGGCGCGGGCCGCCATGCCACGAACCGAGTTAGGTGGTGCACCCGATGACGGACTCACACGCCGACGACGACCGGACCGAGCAGCTCAGTCTCGGAACCGCAGCGGCGCGCAACATCGCGACCACGACCAAGACGCCTCCGCAGATGCAGGGGATCACCTCCCGCTGGCTGCTGCGCGCACTGCCCTGGGTGCAGACCGAGGGCGGCACCTACCGGGTGAACCGCCGGCTGACCTGCACCCTCGGCGACGGCCGCGTCAGCTTCGTCACCACCGGGCCCCGGTTCCGCGTCGTGCCGCCCGAACTGGCCGAGCTTCCGGCATTGCGGGGGTTCGACGACGCGGCCGCGCTCGAGGCGCTCGCCGACCGCTTCGAGCAGCGCGACTACGGCCCGGGCGAGGTCATCGCGGCCGCAGGCGCGCCCCTCGACCGGGTCTGCCTCATGGCCCACGGCAAAGCCGGCGTCTACCGCGTCGGCGAATACGGCGGCGACGCCGCCGTGGGGATGCTGGCCGACGGCGACCACTTCGGCGACGACGCACTGGAGGACGCGCCCTCCGTCTGGAACGACACCGTCAGGGCCAAGACCCGCTGCACCGTGCTCGCCCTGCGGCGCGCGGACTTCCACGAGGTCGCCGAACGCTCCGAGGCGCTGCGCGCCCACCTCGACGGCCCCGGAACCCGCGGCAGCCGGCCCGCCAACAAGTACGGCGAAGCCGACATCGCGGTGGCCTCGGGCCATGCGGGGGAGCCGGACCTGCCGGGCACGTTCGTGGATTACGAGGCGGCGCCGCGCGAGTACGAGCTGAGTGTGGCGCAGACGGTGCTGCGTGTGCATACGCGGGTGGCGGATCTGTACAACCAGCCGATGAACCAGCTGGAGGAGCAGGTCAGGCTGACGATCGAGGCGCTGCGGGAGCGCCAGGAGCACGAGCTGGTCAACAACCGCGACTTCGGGCTGCTGCACAACGCCGACCTCCGTCAGCGCATCCCGACGCGCAGCGGCCCGCCCACCCCCGACGACCTCGACGAACTCATCTCCCGCCGCCGCAAGACGCGGGTCGTCCTGGCCCACCCCCGCGCCATCGCCGCCTTCGGCCGCGAGTGCAGCCGCCGCGGCGTCTACCCCGAAAGCCTCGACCATGACGGCCACGCCGTCACCGGATGGCGCGGGATCCCGATCCTGCCCTGCGACAAGATCCCGGTCAGCGCCGCCGGAACCAGCTCCATCCTCGCGATGCGCACCGGCGAAGACGACCAAGGCGTCGTCGGTCTGCACCACGTCGGCCTGCCCGACGAGTACGAGCCGGGGCTGTCGGTGCGGTTCATGGGCGTCAGCGAGAAAGCGATCGCCTCCTACCTGGTCAGCACCTACTACTCCGCGGCCGCGCTGGTGCCCGACGCCCTCGGCGTCTTGGAGAACGTCGAGACGGGACGCTGACACCCCCACGCCACTGACAGAAGGGATTGCGGCCCATGGTGGCAATCGAGGAAACCGGCCACGGCCGCCCGACCGCCGAGGTGCTCGCCGACGTGCGCGACATCGTCGCCCCCGCCCTGCGCGCGGCCGTGGCTGCCCTGCCCCCCGCCCCCCGGGCGATCGCCGAGTACCACTTCGGCTGGCGCGACGAGCACGGAAACCCGGTGTCGGGAGCGAGCGGGAAACTGTTCCGCCCCGCACTCGCCCTGCTCGCCGCACGGACCGTCGGCGGTGCCGACCGCGACGCGGTCCCGGCGGCCGTGGCGGTGGAGCTGATCCACAACTTCTCGCTGCTGCACGACGACGTCATGGACGGCGACACCACCCGGCGCCATCGCGCCACCGCCTGGAGCGTGTTCGGCACGGGCAGCGCCATCCTGGCCGGCGACGCACTGCTGTCCCTGGCCTTCGACACCCTGGCCGCCAGCGGCCACCCCGCCGCGGGTGACGCCGCGCGCCGGCTCGACACCGCGGTGCAGCGGCTCATCGGCGGCCAGAGCGCCGACATGGACTTCGAGCGCCGCACCCACGTCGACGCCGCCGAATGCCGCGCCATGGCCGAGTCCAAGACCGGGGCACTGCTGGGCGGGGCGTGCGCGCTCGGGTCCGCCTTCGGTGGCGCCGGGACGGCGCAGGTCGAGGACATGCGGCGCTTCGGCGAGCTCCTCGGGCTCGCCTTCCAGATCGCCGACGACCTGCTGGGCATCTGGGGCGACCCCGCGGTGACCGGCAAACCCGTCCACTCCGACCTGCGCAACCGCAAGAAGTCGCTTCCCGTCGTGGCCGCACTGTCGGCCGGCGGTACCGAATCGGGCGAGCTCGTGGCGCTGTTCACCCGCGACCGGCCGCTGGAAGGCGCCGAGCTGGCACGCGCCGCCGATCTGGTGGAGATGGCCGGCGGGCGGTCCTGGGGCGAGCACGAGACCGCGGCGCTGCTGCAGCAGGCGCTGGACCATCTGCGCCGCGCTGCGTACGCGGGGGGTCCGGCGTCCGATCTGGCGGCGCTGGCGCGCCTGGCGACCCGACGCGACCACTGATCCACGGCCGAGCCGAGGAGGAGCAGCACATGTCCCAGACCCAAGCGCCCACCACCGGGCCCGGCGGCACCGGCCCGGAACCGGGCCCCGTGGTGGTCGCCGAACACCTCCCGGCCGCCGCGGCACCGCCGCCCGGCTTGTCGACGACACCTGCGACATCCGTCCGGAACGGCTGGCCGGCGTGGAAACGGTCGGTCTGACGGCCGGTGCCTCGGCGCCTCCCGGACTGGTCGAAGCCGTGATCGCGGTTCTGGGCGGTCTCGGCCCGCTCACCGTCCACGAGCGAGACCGTGCATTTCTCCCTGCCGTCGGCGGTGCGCACGTCCTGACCCGCACACGGGTGGAGCGGGGGCCGCGTCGGTCAGCCCGGGCGGCGCCGGCCGGCCGCTCCCCGGCGGTGACGCGGGCAGCACCCCCCGGGATCGCCGAGGGGCCGGCCGCGTGCTCCGGGCCGGCCCACCGGAGTGGCCTGGGCTCGACGACCGCCCCCGACGGGTGCCGGAGGCGTCGAGCTCGTCCCGATCGGCGGCCCGGTGCGCCGCCGGCGCGGGCGACTACGCTCACGTGGCACTGGACCCCCGCACCGGCGACGGCGCCGTCTCCGGACGCGGAGTCCCCCAACGGGGCCAGGTAGGAGAAGCCGCTCCGCCCGTCCGCCTGATCCGCGGTGGTCGGGCTCATCCCGGGAGGCAACCGAGACGTCGGAAACCACTCGCCCTCGGGGGCGCTTCGCGCGGGCCGTCACCGTCGGCGACCCCGCGGGGATCGGTCCCGAGATCACCGTGCGCACCCTCGCCGAGGCGGGCACCGGAGCCCGGCCCGCGGCGTCGTGGTCGCCGAGCCCGCCGTTCTGCGCCGCGCCGTCGACGTGTGCGGCCCGGACGTGTGCATCCGCGCCCTGGACTCCGGGGACGTGTCCGAGGAGCGCGCCGGAACTCCCGGCGCGACCGGCGCGAGGAACGGAGGGGTCGGCACCGCACGGGACGACGGCCCGCCGGCGGGCACGGCCCTGGCGCGCCGGATCCGCCCCGCCATCTGAGTAGTGCTACTCAGGACCGGTCCCCGGCCGCCGCGATGGAATGGAGGCGTCCCAATCGCAGTTGCGGTCGCAGGAGGAGGGTACGGGTGAGTGAGTCGGAGTCCGCGCGGGATGCGGCGTTGCGCGGTCTTGTCGAGCGCGGGGTCGTCTCGGCCGGTCAGGCCGGGGAGGTGCGGGCCGCTTTGGAGGCGGCCGGGTCGGGGCCGGGCCGGGTGCGGTGGATGGAGATCGCCGGTTATATCGGCGGGGGCCTGGTGTTGTCGGGTGCTGTCGCGCTGGTCGTCTCCTCGTGGGAGGAGATCGGTGTCGACGCCCGTATCGGGTTGTTGGCGGTGCTGGCCGCCGTGTCGGCGGTCGGGGCGGTGTTCATGGCCGGGGGGCCGCGGGAGATGCGCGGCCGGGGCAATCGGGTGCCGGATGTGCGGCGCCGGATCGCGGGGGTGCTGCTGGCGCTGGCCGCGGTCCTGACCGCCTTCGCCGTCGGCGTGGCCCTGGACGGCGACCCTCAGTACGTCCCGCTGCTGGCGGGGCTGGCGGTGGCCGCCGCCGGTTACGCGGCGCTGCCCTCGGCGGTGGGCCAGGTGGCGGCCTGGGGCATGAGCGTGGGCCTGGTGATCGCGCTCGCGGAGGACGTTCTCTACGGATACGGGACCGTTGCCGTGGTCATCGGCATTCCGCTCCTGGTCCTGGGACTGCTGTGGTGGACGCTGTCGGCACTGGGGGTGGCCGCCGAGCGCCGCCTGGGTCTGGGGCTGGGCGCGGCACTGGCGGTGGCGTCCGGCCAGATCCTGCACTCCTGGGGGACGCACGACCTGCTGGGGGCCGGCGTGTCACTGGCGGTGGCGGCGCTGTGCATCGCCTACTACGCCTTCGACCGCACGGCCGTGGTGCTGGTGCCGGGCATCGTCGGCTTCACCGTCGGCCTCCCGGAACTCGTCTGGTCCGTCACCGGCGGCGCGATCGGGGCGGCGCTCGTGCTGCTGATCGCGGGGGCCGTTCTGCTGGCGGCGAGTTGGACGGGACTGGCCGTGCACCGGCGCGCAGGGGCCGATCGCACGTCCGCTTCCGCCTCCGGGCCGCGGTCCTGACGGGACGCGGCACCGTCCTCCGCTGCGGGCGCCGCCTACGGCGCCCCCGACAGCGTGCCTGAACCGCGGGCCGGACGGAACCGCTCACGGCGCCGCGTGCCCGCGCCCGGCCGGCCGCAGCGCGCTGGCCGTAGCGCCCCGCCCGGGGACCCCCGCGCCTGCGCCGCCGAGAATCCGTGGCAGTCTCGTCGTGCCGCCGTCCGGAAGGCGTCCGCGGTCGCGTCCGGGTACGCGGGAGCTGCGGGTGGCCGCCGTGAGAGGGGCGGCCCGCCGGTGCGACCGGCGAGCGCCGCCGGCACGCGTTGCAGACAGGAGGAGGGTACGGGTGAGTGAGTCGGAGTCCGCGCGGGATGCGGCGTTGCGCGGTCTTGTCGAGCGCGGGGTCGTCTCGGCCGGTCAGGCCGGGGAGGTGCGGGCCGCTTTGGAGGCGGCCGGGTCGGGGCCGGGCCGGGTGCGGTGGATGGAGATCGCCGGTTATATCGGCGGGGGCCTGGTGTTGTCGGGTGCTGTCGCGCTGGTCGTCTCCTCGTGGGAGGAGATCGGTGTCGACGCCCGTATCGGGTTGTTGGCGGTGCTGGCCGCCGTGTCGGCGGTCGGGGCGGTGTTCATGGCCGGGGGGCCGCGGGAGATGCGCGGCCGGGGCAATCGGGTGCCCGATGTGCGGCGCCGGATCGCGGGGGTGCTGCTGGCGCTGGCCGCGGTCCTGACCGCCTTCTCGGTGGGTTCGGCTCTGCCGGACGGCCCCACCTACCCGGTCCCGCTCGTCGGGCTGGCGGTGGCTGCCGCCGGTTACGCGGCGCTGCCCTCGGCGGTGGGCCAGGTGGCGGCCTGGGGGATGGGCGCCGCCCTGGTCACCGTGCTCACGCAGGAGATCGAGGCGGTCCCCGGCGAGAACATCCTGGTGCCGGCCGGCGCGCTGCTGTGCCTGGGGCTGGCGTGGACGGCGCTGCCGGTCCTGGGGGTGGCCGCGGAGCGCCGGCTGGCCCTGGGACTGGGGGCGGGTCTGGCGCTGGCGGCAGGCCAGCTCCCCCCGATCTACGGCGAAGGCGCCGCATGGGGATATGCCGCCACCGTCGTGGTGGCGGCGGCGTGCATCGCCTACTACTACCGCGACCGCGCCCCCGTCCTGCTGGTCCTGGGCATTCTCGGGGTCACCGTCGGCCTCCCGGAACTCGTCTGGGACCTGACCGACGGCGCCATCGGCATGTCGGCGGTGCTGCTGGTCGCGGGAGCGCTCCTGCTGGGCGCCGGCTGGTCCGGGCTGCTCGTGCACCGGCGCGGCGACGACGGCCAGGCGCCCCCGGACAGGGAGGCGCCCGGAGGCCCCGCGCATACGGGCCCGTCCGACACGGGCCCGCACCCCGTCGCCCGGCCCTGAAGGGCCCGGACGGCGACGGGCCACGCGCCGGCGCCGCCCGCCGGCGGTTAGCCTGTTCCCCGCTCCAGCCCGGCCCGGCGCAGCGCGTCGGCCATAGCGCCGCCCGCGTCCGGTGCGCCGCCGCGGTCCTCGCGCGGTCCGCCCTTGCCTTTGCCTGCGCGGGCCTTGTCCTTGCGGCTCCCGCCGCCCCCGCCGCCCCCGCCGCTCCCGCTGTTCTTCTTGGCGCCACCGCGCTCGCCGCCGTCGGGGTCGTCGTCCAGCCGCATGCTCAGGGAGATCCGCTTGCGGTCGGTGTCGACGTCCATGACCTTCACCCGCACGACGTCGCCGGGTTTGGCCACCTCGCGGGGATCGCTGACGAAGCTCGTGGACATCGCCGACACGTGCACCAGGCCGTCCTGGTGGACCCCGACGTCGACGAACGCGCCGAAGGCCGCCACGTTGGTGATGGCTCCCTCCAGGATCATGCCCCGCTCCAAGTCCGACAGCGTCTCCACGCCCTCCTTGAACGTGGCGGTGGTGAACTCCGGTCGCGGGTCGTGCCCGGGCTTCTCCAGCTCGGCGACGATGTCGGTGACCGTCGGCAGCCCGAACCGCTCGTCGACGAAGTCCGCCGGCCGCAGTCCGCGCAGCGTCGCGCCGTCGCCGATCAGCGCGGCCACGTCGCCGCCCGTCGCCGCGACGATGCGGTGCACCACCGGGTAGGACTCCGGATGCACGCTGGAGGCGTCCAGCGGATCGTCGCCGCCGCGGATCCGGAGGAATCCGGCGCTCTGCTCGAAGGCCTTGGGACCCAGCCGCGGCACCGCGCTCAGCGCGGAACGGGCGGCGAAAGCGCCGTTGGCGTCGCGGTGGTCGACGACGTTCTGCGCGACCGCCGCGCTGATGCCCGAAACCCGCGACAGCAGCGGCACCGATGCGGTGTTGACGTCGACGCCCACCGCGTTCACGCAATCCTCCACGACGGTGTCGAGCATGCGCGAAAGCTTGGTCTCCGACAGGTCGTGCTGGTACTGGCCCACGCCGATGGACTTGGGGTCGATCTTGACCAGCTCGGCCAGCGGGTCCTGCAGCCGGCGCGCGATGGAGACCGCGCCGCGCAGCGACACGTCCAGATCCGGCAGCTCCCGCGAGGCGTAGGCCGAGGCGGAATAGACCGAGGCCCCGGCCTCGGAGACCATGACCTGGGTCAGCCGGTCCGCGCCCAGCAGTTTCACCAGCTCCCCGGCGAGCTTGTCGGTCTCGCGCGAGGCCGTGCCGTTGCCGATCGCGACGAGTTCCACGCCGTGGTCGCGCACCAGCCCGCCCAGGCTCGCCAGCGCCTCGTCCCAGCGCCGCTGCGGCGCGTGCGGATAGACCGTGTCGGTCGCCACGACCTTGCCCGTCGCGTCCACCACGGCCGCCTTCACACCGGTGCGCAGCCCCGGGTCGAGCCCGAGGGTGGCGCGGGTTCCGGCGGGTGCGGCTAGAAGCAGGTCGCGCAGGTTGGCCGCGAACACTCCCACGGCGGAGTCCTCGGCCTGCTGCCACAGGCGCATGCGCAGGTCGATGTCCAGCCGCACGAAGACCCGTGTGCGCCAGGCCCAGCGCACCGACTCCACCAGCCACCGGTCGGCGGGGCGCCCGCGGTCGCCGATGCCGAAGCGCGCGGCGATCGCCCGCTCGTAGGGACCCGGAGCGGCGGGGTCGGCGGTGTGCTCGTCCTCCTCGGGCTGCAGCGAGAGCGAGAGCACCTCCTCCTTCTCACCGCGGAACATCGCCAGTACCCGGTGCGAGGGCAGTCCGGTCAGCGCCTCGGAGTAGTCGAAGTAGTCGGAGAACTTGGCGCCGTCCTCCTCGCGCCCGTCGCGGACCCGGGACGTCAGGCGCCCGCGCGCCCACAGGCGCTCGCGCAGTTCCCCGACGAGGTCGGCGTCCTCGGTGAAGCGCTCCACCAGGATCGCGCGGGCGCCCTCCAGCGCGGCGGCGGGGTCGGCCACGCCCGCGTCGGGGGCGGCGTAGGCCGCGGCGGCGTCCTGCGGGTCCTGCCCGGCGTCGCCGAGCAGGAGGTCGGCCAGCGGCTCCAGCCCGGCTTCGCGGGCGATCTGGGCCTTGGTGCGGCGCTTGGGCTTGTAGGGGAGGTAGACGTCCTCGAGCCGGGCCTTGGAGTCGGCCCCGTTGATGCGCGCTTCCAATTCGTCGTCGAGCTTGCCCTGGGAGCGGACGGACTCCAGGACGACGGAGCGGCGCTCCTCCAGCTCCCGCAGGTAGCGCAGGCGCTCTTCCAGCTGGCGCAGCTGGGCGTCGTCGATCCCGCCGGTGGCCTCCTTGCGGTAGCGGGCGACGAAGGGGACGGTGGCCCCGCCGTCGAGCAGCCCCACGGCCGCGGTCACCCGGTGCTGGCTGACGCCGATCTCTTCGGCGATGCGCTGGTCGATACTGATCGTCACGTTGGCTGGTCCACCTTCTCGGTCTTGTTCACCTGCCGCATTGTCCTGGGCGCGACCGCGGTTGTCACACCGGCGGGCGGGGGCGTGCACGGGCGCTCGTCCCCGGGGCCGCAGCGGCATGGGCCGCCCCCGCCGCGCTGGAGGACGCGCCGCCGCGGAATGATGCGGACGCATGGATTGTTGAAGGCGTCCGGTCGGCACAGTGCCGGCCGCGGCGGAGCAGGCCCCCGAGTCCCGCAGTACCGGTCGACGGGATCCTGGCCGGGTATCGGAGGCCCCGAGGCGGCCGCGGCCGGCACGCGATGACCCGCGGGGAACCGGTCCCGGCGGCTCCGGACCCCCTGTCCGGCGGCACCGGCCGCGTTCCCGCCCGGCCCCGTCCCCGGTGCGCGGTCGCCTGAGCGCCCGTCCGGAGGCGGAACGCGCCGGCGGCCGCCGTGAGGGGAGGGCCGTCGGCGCGCAGCTTTCCCGCGTTTGCGCACGTCGCCGGACGCGGCGCTCGTCGCGCCCGCAGCGATTGCCGCATCTTGAACCGCGCGTGACCAACCGCGAACCGCCTGTTGAAGGCCGTCCTGATCTCCTGTTAGGGAAGGGAAAAGGCTTCCGGTGGACCGGAAGGCACATCGACGATGGGCGGGATGAACGTGATCATCGATCCGACGTCGGTCCGCGATCTGGCCGCCATGAACGACGAGATGGGCGTGCTGAGCGTGTACGCCACCGCCGATCCGCGCGACAAGTCGGCGTCCCCGGCGTGGCGCCTGGCGGTGGGCAACGAACTGGGAGCGCTGCGCAACGGCGCGGCGGGCGACATCGACAAGGAGCGCAGGGACGCGGTCCTGGAGCGCCTCGACCGGCTGCAGCCCGAGATCGAGACCGTGCTCGATTCGGGGGAGACCGGGGTGGGGCGGGCCCTGTTCGCCCCGGTCAGCAGCGACGACGTGCACACGCTGACCGTGCAGATGCCGCTGGACGACTGCGCCGTCCTGGAACGCCGCCCCTACCTGCGACCGCTCGCCGGCGCGCTCACTTTCGGCGCCCCCGCGGGAGTGCTGGCCGTGTCCCACGAAGGGGTGCGCGTCATCGACCTGCGGTTCGGCGTCGCCCGCGAGGTCACCCGGATGGCCTTCGAGCTCGACACCGACGATTGGCGCACCCTGCGCGGGCCCGCGTCCGGAGGACGGGTCGGCAGCGTATCCCGCTCGGCCACACAGTCCGACCGCTTCGACCGCCGCGTCGAGGACAACCTGCAGCGCTACCTGGCGTCGGTGCGTCCGGACATCACCCGAATGGCCGACGAGCACGGCTGGGAGTCCCTCGCCATCACCGGCGACCGGAAGCTGCTCGACGTGGTCCGCAAGGGGTTGTCGGCCGCACCCGCCCGCCGCGACGTCGTCCTGCTGGACCGGGTCGCCGAGTCGTGGTCGACCAACGAGATCGCCGCACTGGTACGCCCCGAATTGGAGCGGTCCCGCAGCCGCCGGTGCCGGGCCGTGGCCGAGCAGGCGCGCGAGGCCGCGCTGTCGGGCGGTCCGGGAGCCACGGGGCTCGGCGACACGCTCGGCGCGTTCCGCGAGAACCGCGTCGCCCACCTGGTCCTGGACGGCACACGCGAGCTGCGCGGTCGGCGCACGCCCGACGGGCGGTACTACCCGCACGGTGAACTGCCCCCCGGGGAGCCGGCCGCCGCCGAAGAGAACGACCTGGGCGAGCGCATGATCGAACTCGCGTTCACCTCCGGTGCCCAGGTCACCATGCTGCCGCCCGAAGCCGCCGACGCGCTGGCCGCGGACGACGGGGTGGCGGCGCTGCTGCGCTGGTAGCCGGCCTGCGGCCCGCCCGGCGCGTGTTCCGGCCGGTGCCGCTGCGGCGCATGGCCGACTACCGGTCCGCGCCGGTCGCTGAGGCCCGTCACGATCCGGGCGCCTCGCGCACCGGCAACGCGCGAGGCGAATCCCGCTCCGGCCCGAGCTCGGCTACGAGGCGGTGCCCCGTGCCGGCGGGACGGCGCCGCACGCGTTGCCGGTGCGGGGATGCGGTCCGCGCACGGGCCTGCGCTGCCCCCGGTGCCGTCGCGCACCTCGCCCCGTGGCCATGCGGCCTCGCGGACGCGGCACACAGGCGTGCGCGGCACCCGCGCCCATGGAGCCGGCCGCGCCGTCGCGGCGGCCCGCCTGCATCGCCCCGGCGCCTCCGGCAGGCACCGCGGATTCGCGTCCGAGGCGGCGGCCCCCGCGCCCGGCGCCCCGACCTGGCGGGGCCCGTCAGTGGCGGTGGCGCCGGTTGCGCCGCCGCATCAGCGTCCCGAACCCTCCGAGGATCACCACGACCCCCAGGAGGATCAGCCCTGCCAAGACCAGGTGCATCACGGTGCTGTCCATACCGGCCGTCTACCCGGCGGTCGGCGGACCACACGGTCCGTCACACGCGCCCGAGGGCCGTGTCGGCCTGCTCCTCCAAGGGCCGGGCGCCGAGGCGGTTGTCGATCGCGAGGTGCTCGACGGGAGGCGGCTCGTCCGGGCGCACCCGTGCCACGAACGCGTCGAAGCCGTCGAGCTTTCCGGAGTCGCGTGAGCGCCCCCGGCCGCCGAGGCGGGCGCGCAGCGTTGCGCCGTCGCTGGCCACCCACACCAGGCGCACGGGGTCGCCGCCGAGTTCGGCGACCCAGGACCGCCACCGGTCGGAATCGCGGAGCTGTCCGGTGAACGGGGCCACCGGCATCACCGGGCAGCCCGCCGCGCGGATCTGCGCGGCCGCGGCGGTCATACCGCCGTACTCGTGCACCTTGACGTGCTCGTCGTACCAGGCGCCCTCGCGCTCGCCGTAGGAACGGCCGTGCGCCGACAGGACCTCGGCCACGAATCCGCTGAAGAGCGTGTCCTTGTCCAGCAGGGCGGGTACCGGGTCCAGCCGCCGCAGCAGCAGATCCGCGACCGTCGACTTGCCGGCGCCCGGAGCGCCGGCGACCACCCACACGGTCCCGCGCCCCGCACCGCCCTCACCGCTCACGGTCGCCCCTCCGTGCGCATCCGACCATGCTCCGACGCTACCGGCCGCGAACCGCCCGCGGACCGCCCGCCGCCTACTGGTCGCCGTTGACGATGTCGGGGGCGTAGTACTCGTCCACCGGGACCGGGCCGCGGTAGCCCTGGCACATGCACGGGCGGTAGGTCCCGCCGCTCTGGCCGACCCAGCGTCCGGGGATGACGACCTGTGCCTGGCACCGCTTGGTCTCGTGGTCGTGGAAGACCAGGTTGTGGCCGCAGCCGCAGATGGGCTGGGGCGTACTGGGCCTGGCCGAGACCGAGGGCTGCTGAGGCGGTGCCTGCTGCGGGGGGCGGCGCGGGAACATGCGGCCGATCGTGACCCCGCCGAGAGCGATCGCCGCTCCCACCACAAGGCTCACCGGGTCCATAGCGTGCACCGCCCTCCTGACCGTCACCGTCCATTGTGACCGACGACGCGGCCCCCCGAGCCTACGGGGATCCGCGATCCGGCTTCCATTGTGCGTCCGGATCCGGCCGCGCGCCACGGCCGCTCACGCGGCGCCGCGCCGGACCGTCCGGCGGGGTGCTCCACCGGCACCGGCGCAGTATCCGGAGCGGCCGGGACAAAGGGTTTTTGTGTGGTTTTACCCGCACCTGGTGAGCCGGGTGTAGATCGCTGCGCCGCGTGTCGTGCATCGTGAGGCCAGATCGAGTGCTGACGAAGAGGACGGGCGGCGACGGAGGTTCCACCCGCACCCGTCCCGGGGGAGGAGCACGACATGAAGCGATCGCGGGCGAACGGATGGGGGGCCTTCGCGGCCACCATGCTGTTCGTTGCCGGTGCTGTGAACATCGTCCAAGGCGCCGTCGCGCTGTTCACGCCCGAGTACTTCGTGGCCGCCGAAGGCGAGATCCTCGTCTTCGACTTCGCGCTGTGGGGACTGGTTCTGGGCACGTGGGGGATCGTGCTGGTCCTCGGCGGCCTCGCCCTGCTCGCCGGACGCATGTGGGCTCGGGTCCTGGCCGTGGTCGTCGCAGCGGTCAACGCCTTCGCCCAACTGGCGTTCGTCGAGTCCTACCCGGTGTGGTCGCTGGTGGCGGTCGCCGTCGACCTGCTGATCGTCTACGCGGTCACCGCCGGATGGCCCGACCGTGAGCGCGGGGGAGGCGACGCCTACGAGGCCGGGCGCGCCGACGCCCGAGGGGCCGCACCCGGCCGGGAACAGGAGGGAGCAGGCACCGAGGGCCACACCGGTCCGGTAGCCGACGGCGAGCGCGCCTACGGCGGTGCCAGCACCCAGCAGGCGCGCCAGGGCGCGACGGAGCGGCCGCCGGGGACGCGCCCCGGAAGGCACGAGCAGCCGATGGGATGACGCGGCGAGAGCGGGCGGACGGTCGCACGCGCGCGCTGCCCGCTCGGATGCGGGGGCCGTCCGCGGCCGTGCCGCCCGTGCAAGCGGGAGGTCCGGCGCTGCGGGCGGCCCCCGCGCCATGCCCGCTGTGCCGGGCGGCGGCCGGAGGTCAGCCGGCGGCCGGAGGTCAGCCGGCGGCGCCGCGCAGTTCCTTCAGCGCCGCTATGTCGGCGGCGTGCGGCCCGACCGGGCCGGGCGTCTCGCACACGACCGGCACACCCGACCGGACCGGGTGCTCCAGCAGCGCACCGAAAGGGTCGGCGCCGATGTGGCCGGCCCCGATGTTCTCGTGGCGGTCCTTGTTGCTCGCCAACGGCTCCTTGGAGTCGTTGGCGTGGATCAGCCGCAGCCGCTGTGCGCCGACGACGTCGCCGAAGCGGTCCAGCATCTGCGTCATCCCCGCCGGGGTGGACACGTCGTGGCCGGCCGCGAACACGTGCGCGGTGTCCAGGCACACCCCGGCCTGCGGGTGCCAGTCCAGCACCGCGAGGTAGTCCGCCAGGTCGTCCACCGTCGCGCACAGCACCTGGCCCTGCCCGGCCATCGGCTCCAGCAGGACCGGCGGGACGTCCTCGCCCGACCGCTCCAGGATCGGCAGCAGCCGCGCGCGCATCCGCTCCAGGCCCTCCTCACGGGAGCCGCGCACCGCCGATCCGGTGTGCACCACCACGCCGCCGGCCCCGATGTCGGCGCCGCGCCGCAGGGCGTGCTCCAGCGAGGCCGTGGAGCGCTCCGCGACGCCCTCGTCGGGCGCACCCAGGTTGATCAGGTAGTTGGCGTGCACGAACACCGGAACGTCGGTGCGTTCGCGCAGCTTCGCGTCCTCGCCGGGATTTCCGGGCGTGGTCGCCCACCCCCGCGGATTGGAGACGAAGACCTGGACGGTCTCGGCGGCGATGTCGGCGGCGTAGGCGAGCCCGCGGGTGGCCAGCCCGCCGGCGACCGGTACGTGGGCCCCGATAGGCGATGCGGTGAGTTCAGACATGATGGGGACCCAGCTTAGGGCGTCGCGGCGGCGGGCATGATGCGGACATGACGACGAGCCGCTTCGCGCCCGAATGGCGGGTGATCGGGCTCGGCGCCGTGGTCGGCGCCGCGGGCACCGCGGCGGTGGGGCTTGCCGCCTACGGCGCGGTCACGGTCGTGGGCGCGCTCACCGCGGGCCAGACGGTGGGCGCCAATATCGGGCTGGGGATCGTGGCGTTCGCGCTGCGGCTGGTGGCCACGCCGCTGGTGTGCTGGTGGCTGCTGCGGCGGGCCCGCGTCGCACGGCCCGCGGTGGCGACCGGGGTCGCGGCGGCGTGCTACCTGGTGCTGGCGCCGACCGCGGGCTGGGCCGGCGCTGCGCTGCCCGGCGCCGCGGCCGCCTGGGCCGTGCTGGGCGGGATCTGCGGGGCGCTCGGCGTGTACGCGGCCGGCCGGCTCGCACCGCGCGCCCCGGCCCCGCGGGTCTGAGCCGGCGCTCCCGCACCCGAGCCGGGCCCCTCGGCGCGGCCGCCCCGGCCGTCGACGCCCGCACCCGTGTGCGGGAGCGCTAAGGTGCGGTGCGTGAGCCAAACGCCTGCCGCCCCGACCCTGCACGATGTGAAGCGCGCCTTCGAAGGCCTCTACGACCCCGCCTGGGCCGCCTCCTGGGACGCCGTCGGACTGGTATGCGGCGACCCCGCCCAACCGGTGCGCCGCATCCTCTTCGCCGTCGATCCGGTGGCCGAGGTCGTCGACGAGGCCCGGGAGTGGGGCGCCGACCTGGTCGTCACCCACCATCCGCTACTGCTGCGCGGCGTGACCGGCGTCGCCGCCACGACGCCCAAAGGCCGGCTCGTGCACCGGCTGATCTCCGGCGGTACCGCCCTCTACACCGCCCACACCAACGCCGACACCGCCGCTCCCGGCGTGTCGGACGCCCTCGCCGCGGCTGTGGGCCTGCCCGGCCCGCTCAGCCCGCTCGACCCCGATCCCGGCGACCCCGCGGGCGCGCGCGGCATCGGGCGCATCGGCACGCTTCCCGAAACGGTGCCGCTGCGCGACTTCGCCGAGCGCGTCGCCGGCGGCCTGCCGCGCACGGCCGGGGGGATCCGCGTCAGCGGCGACCCCCGGCGCCCCGTCCGGCGCGTCGCGGTATCCGGCGGTGCGGGCGACTCGCTGCTGGACCGTGCCCGCGCGGCCGGCGTCGACGTCTACCTCACCTCCGACCTGCGCCACCACCCGGCCTCGGAGTTCTCCGAACACGGCGACACCGCCCTCGTCGACGCCGCGCACTGGGCCGGCGAATGGCCCTGGCTCGCCGACGGGGCCGCACGCCTGGTGAGCGCGCTGGGCGGGGAACGGGCTAACGTGGAGACCCGCGTATCCGAGATCGTCACCGACGCCTGGTCCCTGGCGCTGTGAACCCCTCGGCGCCGAGGCCTCGCCCGGCCGCCTGCGCAGTACCGCCACTTTCTCCGACGCCGGCAAAGGAGCCTTGAGCACAAGTGAAAGCAGAACCGGCACACCAGGTGCGCCTGCTCGACCTCCAAGAGACCGACAGCCGCATCGCCCAGCTCGCCCACCGGCTGCGCACCCTGCCCGAGAACGAGGAAGTCCGGCGGTTGGACGCCCGTATCGGTGGATTGCGCGACACGCACACGAGCCTGACCACGGCGCTGTCGGATCTCGACCGCGAGCAGCGCAAGGCCGAGTCCGACGTCGACCAGGTGCGCACTCGCGCCGAACGCGACGCCAAGCGCTTGGACTCCGGGCAGGTCGGCTCGCCCAAGGACTTGGAGCACCTGCAGTCGGAGATCGCCTCGCTCCAGCGCCGCCAGACGGAGCTGGAGGAGATCGTGCTGGAGGTGATGGAGCGGCGCGAGGGCCTCGAAAGCCGGGAGCGCCAGGCGCGCACGGAGCTGGAGCAGGCCGAGGCCGAGCGCGACGCCGTCGAGGAGCGGCGCGCCACCGCGGTCGGCGGGATCGAGGCCGACCGTGCGACGGAGGCCACCCGCCGCGAGCGCATCGCCGGAGAGCTCCCCGAGGACCTCCTCGCCTTCTACACCAAGCTGCGCGACCAGAACGAGGGCGTGGGGGCCGCGGCGCTGCGCTACGGCCGCTGCGAAGGCTGCAAGCTCGCGCTGAGCACGGCCGAGCTCTCCGAGATCCGTCAGACCCCGGCCGAGGAGGTCGTGCGCTGCGAGCAGTGCCGCCGCATCCTCGTGCGGACCACCGATTCGGGGATCTGACCGCCGGGCGGATACGGCGCGGCAGCGGGAAGCGGGTGTGCGGCGGGTGCCGCGATCGGGAGGTACGGGAATGAGCAGGCGACTGGTGATCGAGGCCGACGGCGGATCGCGCGGCAATCCGGGCCCGGCCGGGTTCGGCGCCGCGGTGAGCGACCCGGCCACCGGCGAGTTGCTGGCCGAGGTGGCCGAGCCCATCGGAAAGGCCACCAACAACGTGGCCGAGTACCGCGGGCTGATCGCCGGGCTCGCCGCCGCGAGCGGCATCGATTCGGGCGCCTCGGTCGAAGCGCGCCTGGACTCCAAACTCGTGGTGGAGCAGATGTCGGGGCGCTGGCGGGTCAAGAACGCCGATTTGCGCCCGTTGGTCGACGAGGCCCGCGCCGCGGCGGCCGGGTTCGCCGCGGTCTCCTATGTCTGGGTGCCCCGCGCGCAGAACTCCCACGCCGACGGTCTGGCCAACGAGGCCATGGACGCCGCCGCCGAAGGCCGGCCCGTGCGGCTGGGCGCCGAAGCGGCCGGCGGGGGCGACCGGCCCGCTGAGGAAGCGCCGGCACCGCCGAGCGGCGCCGGAGCGCAGGCGCACGCGCCCGCGGCCACCGGCTGGGCTTCGCCCGACACGGCGCCGACGCGGCTCGTCCTGCTGCGCCACGGTGAGACCCCGCTCTCGGCGGAGCGGCGCTTCGCCGGTACCGGCGACGTCGAACTCACCGGGACCGGCCGCGCCCAGGCCCGTGCCGCCGCCCGGCACCTGGCCGGATCCGGCATCGAGGCGGTAGTGGCCTCGCCGCTGCGCCGCGCGCGCGACACCGCCGAGCCGATCGCGGCCGGGCTGTCGGTGCCGGTCGAGATCGACGAAGGGCTGCGCGAGACCGACTTCGGCGCGTGGGAGGGCATGACCTTCGGCGAGGTGCAGCGCAGCCGCCCGCAGGAGCTGCAGCGGTGGCTGTCGGACACCGCGGCTGCGCCCGAAGGCGGCGAGAGCTTCTCCGCGGTCGCCGAACGCGTCGCCGAGACGCGCGACAAGCTGCTGGCGCGCCACACGGGGCGCACCGTGCTGGTGGTCAGCCACGTGACGCCGATCAAGGTCCTGCTGCAGCAGGCCCTCCTTGCCCCGCCCGAGGCGCTGTTCCGTATGCATCTGGACGTGGGCTGCCTGTCGCGCATCGACTGCTTCAGCGACGGCCCGATGCTGGTGCGCTCCGTCAACGACACCGGTCACCTGGACGCTTCCGAGGGCGCCTGAGCCCGCGGGCGCCGTTCACCGACCGGGCGCGCGGCGCGGTAGGCTGTCACCGAGGGGGAGTCGGCCAGGCGGCCGCGGCGCCGTTTCGCGGTGTCGAGGAAAGTCCGGACTCCACAGGGCAGGGTGGTCGGTAACACCGACCCGGGGCGACCCGCGGGAAAGTGCCACAGAGAACAAACCGCCACCGCGTGCGGTGGTAAGGGTGAAACGGTGGTGTAAGAGACCACCAGCGGCCGGAGCGATCCGGTCGGCTCGGTAAACCCCACCCGGAGCAAGGTCAAGACGGGGGCGCGTGCGCCCCCAGCGCGGACGTTCGAGGGCTGCCCGCCCGAGGTTCGCGGGTAGACCGCACCGAGGCCGCCGGCAACGGCGGTCCCAGACGGATGGCCGTCCGGTCCGCGAGGACCGACAGAATCCGGCTTATCGGCCGACTCCCTCTCACCTGCGCGTTTTCGGGTGTGCGAGGTCCGTGTTCCGGTGCTGGTGCAGACCGGGGGCTGCAGTGGCGGGATTCGGTGCGGTGTCCGCAGCGCCGCGGCCGCGGCCTTCGCGGTCGGGCGAAGCTCCCCGCTCGGCCGGAGCGCCTGCTGAAGCGCCGCAGCGGCGGCGAGCCCTGGCGGCGCTGGGCGATCCCCGCGCGCCGGTCTCCCCCGGAAAAGGCGTCCCGCCCGGCACGCGGACGCTTCGGCCAGTGTCGCCGAAGGCATCGGCGGGCGTCTCCCGGTGTGCGGAACCGCGCGGCTGCGATCGGTGGACACGGCCCCGGCCCGCAGGATCCGGCTCTGCGTCTGCGTCCCGCATGCGGCCCGGCGCCGGCGCCCGGCGGCTTCAACCGCCGGAATGCCTGCCACTGCGGGGTTGTGCGTATGCGTGCGCGTCCCGGCGGGTTAGATTGGGAGGGTCCGGGCGGGCCCTGCACGGGCCTGCGGCGGGGGTGCGAACGCGCGCCCGCTTCCGCATGCGAGTCGGGTTTCGGTGAGAGCTGCCTTGTTCACGATCTGGGTGATCCTGTTCGCCCTGCCGATCATCGCGATCATCGTCATCGTCGCGTTCGCCGGCTACCACTCCTCCGACGTCCGCAACGACGGGCGCGACGACGGGGACACCGATGAGTGAGCGGTACAGCGGGCCCGGCGGGGCGCGGCGCCGGGTGACGGGCGCGCGCCCCGCCGGGCCCGCTCGGAGTCAGGGTGTGCGCCCGGACGCCGCAGCGGCGTCCCCTCCGCCGGTGCCGGGGAGCGGGGCGGTCGGCTGCGGCCCGGACCGGGCAGGGGCCTCCGGCGCTTCGGACGCGGTCGGGACCGGAGCGAAGGCGCCGTCGGCGCCGAGTACATGCACCTCGGCCGACTCCAGGTCGTAGTACATCCCCGACAGTTCCAGCCGGCCCTGCTCGACCCCGCGCCGCACGGCCGGGTAGGTGAGCAGGTTCTCCAGCTGCTGGACCACGTTCGCCTGCGACAGGGTGCGCATCGCCTCCGGGGCCGGCGCGGACTCCAGGCGGGCGTGGTCGGCCCGGGCCAGGCTGGTGCCGCCGTGGGCGAGCCAGCGCCCCAGCTGGCCGAGTTCGGAGTCGGGATCGCCGGTGCCTTCCAGCAGCGCCTTCATCGCGCCGCAGTGGGAGTGGCCGCACACGACTACCGAGGGCACGTCCAGCACCGCGACGGCGTACTCGACGGCGGCGCCGACGGAGTCGTCGGAAGGCTCTCCGCTGCGCGGCGGTACCAGGTTGCCGATATTGCGCAGCGTGAACAGGTCGCCGGGACCGCTGGCGGTGATGAGGTTGGGCACCACCCGGGAGTCGGCGCAGGTGATGAACAGGGCCCGGGGGCGCTGGCGGTGCGCCAGCCGGCTCATCACCGCCTGCATCCGTCCGGCCGTGCTGGCGTGGTATTCGCGCGCACCGCTGAGCAGCAGGCCCGACGGCGGCGCCGCGGCGTCGAAACCTCCGCGCATGCCCCACGGGGCCCACCACCGGGCCAGGCCGGACGGCGCGGTCTTTCCTTCCGGCGGGGCCTGCCGGGTCCGCTGTTCGTACCAGTTCTCGTGCACCTCGTCGATGTCGACGCTTCCTCCGGTGCGCTCGTGGTCCAGCCGCCACGAGTGGATCGACTCGAAGGCGGCGTGGTCCATGAAGTCCACGTGCAGATCCAGGTCGACGTGGGCACCGACGGGGACGTTGCGCAGCACGTGGGCGACCCGCGGAACGCCCAGGAAGGTCAGCGACCCCTGGACGACGATGTGCCATCGGCCGGCCCGCTCCTCGGTGAGCACGCTCACCCGGGTCAGCCGGCGCAGTGAGATCAGCATCGACAGCGCGAAGCCGATGACGACCCCTTCCAGCAGCCCGAAGACCACCACTGCCAGCAGCGCGCCGGCGTAGATGCCGGCTTCGCGGTGGCGCCGGAGGTCGCGCAGGTGGGCGAGGTTGACCATCTGCAGGCCGATCACCACGAGCAGCCCGGCCAGCGATGCCAGCGGGATCAGCTCCACGGCGTGGGCGAACACGGCGATGAAGACCAGGATCCACACGCCGTGCAGCATCGCCGCCAGCGGAGTGCGCCCGCCCGCTCGGACGTTGGTGGTGCTGCGCACGACGACACCGGCGATGGGAAGCCCGCCCAGCGCGCCGCTGGCGGTGTTGGCGCAGCCCTGGCCGACGAGCTCGCGGTTGAGGTCCACGCGCGGCCCCTCGTGCAGGCGGTCGACGGCGATGGCGCACAGCAGGGACTCCACGCTGGCGACCAGGGCCACCGCCACCACGCCCAGAGCCACCCCGTGCAGGTCGCCGGTCGCGGGCAGCGCAGGACCGCTCCACGCGGTCACCGGGGATTCGGGCAGGTCGACGCGTTCGACGTCCCAGCCGGCCGCCGCGGCCACGGCGGTGGACCCGGTGACGGCGATCAGGGCCGCGGGTAGCCGGCGCAGCCGGCGCAGGCCGGGAAGCCGGGGCCAGGCCAGCAGCACGGCGACGGTCAGCACGCCGACGGCGACGGCGGGCGTGTGGTTGTCCGCGAGCCGGCGGGGCAGCTCCGCGATGTTGGCCAGCGCCGAGCTCTGCGGGGCGCCGCCGAGCAGGACGTGCAGCTGGGCGAGGGCGATGGTGACACCGACCCCCGCGAGCATGCCGTGGACGACCGCGGGCGAGACCGCCAGAGCCGCTCGCGCGATGCGGCAGGCGCCCAGTCCGATCTGCACCATCCCCGCCAGCAGGGTGATCAGGCAGGTGACCCGCCACCCGTAGGAGGTGACCAGGTCGGCGACGATGATGGTGAGCCCGGCGGCGGGCCCGCTGACCTGCACTGCCGATCCGCCGGCGACGGCGCCGACGATGCCGCCGACCACGGCGGCGACGATCCCGGCGATCAGCGGCGCCCCCGAGGCGACGGCGATGCCCAGCGACAGCGGGACGGCCACGAGGAAGACCACAAGCGATGCGGCGACGTCGCCGGGGACGTTGCCGAGTAAAGGCAGGGAACGGATGCGGTGGAGCGGGCCGCGGCTCCCCTCCTGGTGCGGGGTCGGTGTTCCCTGGGCGTCGTGACGCATGTGTACCCCCGGTGGGTGCGATCGAATGGCGCTCTGGGACAGCGGCCTCGCGCGGGCCCGGCTCAGCGGCCCATGACCCGACGAACGTCAGCCGGTTACTTACTGTAGTCAATCGTGAGCGCTTCGGGGGCCGGTATTCGCGACGATGTCGATAACCGTTTCCATTGTGCTCGCTCGGAGGCGGAGGGGGCGGAACCCGCCGAAACGCCGAGGGCGGGGCGCGCCGTGCGCGCCCCGCCCGTCTGCGGTGCCTCATCGGGGAAACCGGCCCCGTCGCCGGAGGATGCGCCGCCCGAGCGCGATCGGCTAACGGCGCCCGTCGCCGTATCCGTACCCCTGGCCGTAGGGCGGCGGGGGCGGGTCCTCCTGGTCCTGCGGATCGGGGCGCCCGGGATAGGGCGGCCACTCGCCCGGCGCGGGGTCGTAGCCCGCAGGGCCCGCAGGCGGGTAGCCGGCGTTCTGGTCCATCGGCGGGTAGTCGCTGAGGACGTCGGTGTAGCCGGGATAGGGCTGGGCCGTGTCGGGGCCCTGCTGGGAGGCGCCGATGCCCGGGTAGCCGCCCTGCGGGGCGGGGCCGCCCGACGGGGGCTGCGGCGCGCCGTAGGGTCCGTTGCCGTACCCCTCGGGCGGGTAGGGGCCGGCGGGGCCGTAGGGCGCAGGGGCCCCATAGGCGTCGTAGCTCCCCTGCGGCGCCGGTCCCGGCCGGTCGCCGGCGGTCCCGCCCCACGGCTGCTGCTCCCAGGCGCCCCGCCACTGGCCGCCGTAGCCGTAGCCGCCGGGGTCGGGTCCGGGCCCGTAGCCGGGATCGGACCCGGCGCGGTAGCCGGGGTCGGGTGCGGCGGGGCCTGTGGGGCCCGCGCCGTATGCGGGATCCGGCCCGGTGGGCGCCTGCGGCATCGGGCCGGACTGGCGCGTGGGGTGCGACGGGGCGCCATAGGGGCGGCTGTCGTAGGGACGGTGGTCGTAGGGGCCGCTGTCGTACGGGCCGCGGGCATAGGAATCGGCCGGGCCGTAGGGGGGCGCGGCCTCGAAACCGCCTGCGGGAGTGGGGGCCGGACCGCCCTGGCCGCCGCCTGCCGCGGGGCCGGTCCGGGGCGCCTGCCCCGCGGGCGGCCCGGACGGGTACCCCGGCCCGGAGGGCGGGTTCGGCGCCGTATTCGGCCTCTGGTGCGGGCCCGTCTCCAGGCTCGACCAGATCGGCGACCCGGTGTCGGGACCGGAGCTGCCCGCAGGCGTGAACGCGGGGTCGGTGAGCGGATCGCCGGTGCCCGACCCGCCGTGCCCGGCCGGGGCGTGGGGGGAGCGTGTCGGTCGGCTGTAGGACCCGGTGTCGTAGGGCGAAGCCGGGCCCGCCGGGTCGTAGGCGGGCCGGTTGTAGGAGCCGGTGTCGTAGGACGACGGGCCGGCGGGGGCCTCGTACCCGGACCGGCTGTGGCTGCCGGTGTCGTAGGAGGAGCGGTTCGCGGGACCGGCGTCGTAGGCGGGCCGGTTGAGGGATCCGGTGTCGTAGGGCGAGCCCCCCGGCGCCGATCCGCCGTACTCCGCCAGCGGGTGCGAACCGGTGTCGTAGGAGGAGCGGTCCGAGGGACCGGCTCCGGCATCGTAGGGGGAGCGGCCGGGGGCCCCGGTGTCGAGCGGACCGGAATCGTAGGAGGGGCCGGGGGAGGAGCCGTCGTAGGACGGGCCTCCGCGCGCGAACGACCCGGAGTCATAGGAGGAAGCGGCGGGGGAGCCGGGCGCCCCTCCGCGGCCCAGAGGGGAGGGGCCGCTGAGCGGGTCGTCGTCGCGCGGGGGCGGACCCGGATCCCGGGAGGCGGAACGGGACCGCTCACCACCGCCGGAGGCCGGCGCGGGGCCGGGCTGGCCGAGGGGGTCGGCGGAGGCGGCCGGAGTCCACGGACGGGCCGGAGAGGAAGGGCCGTCCCGCGGGTCGGTCAGCGGATCACGCGTATCCGGGGCGCCCCGTCCGCTCGGCGAGCCGAGTTCGTCGGGCGCCGCGCCCGACGGCTCCTCGGTCGGTGCCGGGGCGTCCTGTCCGGGCCCGTGCCCCGGGTCGTCGCCCTGTCCAGGGCCCTGCCCCAGGCTCGCCAGCATGCGCAGCCCGTCGTCGCCGTCCGGGTCCGCGGACGGCGGTGCGGGCGCCTCGGGGGCGCTCCGCTCCGGCGCGCCCCGACTGCGCCGGCCGCGCGGGGCGTCGTCGCCGCCGAGCGCGCGCGGGGGATCGGTGTCGGCCGGGCGCGGAGGCGACACGGGCTCGGCGTCGTCGGACACGGCCGCCATCGCCGCGGTCGACTCCGCCCGGGTGTCGCGGCGGGCCTCAGCCGACTCGGCCCGGGACGCCGGATCGGCCCGGGACTCGCGCCGACCGGAACCGGCGAACGGGCGCTCTTCGTCGTCGTCGGGATCGTCGCCGGAGAGGCTGGACCAGAAATCGTTGCCGGCGAAATCGTCGTCGTCGCGGGCGGGCCTGCTGCGGCGGCTGCGGGAGCGCGCCGGCGCCGCCTCGGCGCGCCCGCGGCGGTCGCGCCCGCGCGGCTCGGGATCGGCGGCGGGCTCCTCGCCCTCCGCGGACTCGTGTTCGTGTTCGTGTTCGTCGTAGTCGTCATAGCCGTCGTCGGCGCCGCCGGCGTTGAGTGCCCGCATGCCCAGCAGGATGAGCACCAAGACGATGAGGACCACGATGACGGCGATGATCGCGATTAGCGCAATGGTCACAGTGAATGCACCACCCTTGGGCCCGCGGCCTGGTAGACGACATGGCTGCCACCGGCGGGGGTGATCGGGACGGCCGGTGGGGAAGCGCGCGGAGCGAGCGGTCGCTGCGCGGGGGCGAAGCCGCGCGCACCCCGGCGGCCTCGGTGAACCGCGGCCCGTCGGGGGACCCCCGTCGCGACGGGACGCGCGGTACGGGCCGCGGGACGTCCCCGGACCTCCGCGCCTGCGAAGCTGTACACGGAACCCGGGGCGGTCACCGGGATCCTGCGTCGGCCGTGGCGATCAGGCGATTCGGTCATGAGGTAATCAACGGGGGGCACGGACCCACTTTATGCATAGATGCGGCATGAGTGCAGAGGGCGACGGGCGTTCCGCTCGTGCGCACGCACGACGCGTCACCGAAACGCAGAACCCCCCGCGGGGGCGGGCCCGTGTCTGATTTCACGGACCGTTGGTGACCGTGAGGGAACCGCGTGCGATCGTCCGGTCGGCGATCGCACCCAGGGTCTCCTCCAGCGAGGCGCCGTCGGCGACCTGCACCCGGCCGTCGAGGGCGTAGACGGTGAACCGGATCTCGTCGGCGCCGTCCTCGGCATAGCACGGCGGGTCGTAAGCGGTGTCGCCTTCGCTGTTGCGGCCCTGCTCACCCGGGTGGGGGACGGTGCTCTGCCGCAGCTCGGCGGTCTGCGGGTCGAGGCCGTAGAGCATCCAGAACACCGTGGCCTCTTCGGGGGCGTCCACGACCAGAGCCAGCGACTCGGTGACGTCGTCGTCGGGCAGCCCCGACCACTGCAGCGTGGGCGAGCCCCCTTCGCCCCGGCAGGTGTAGGCGTCGGGGACGGGCTCGCCCGACTGCATCATCGTGCTGCTCACGTTGATCTCGTCGCTGAGTTCGATCTCGGTTCCCGAGGACAGCGTCCCGCACCCGGCGGCCGTCGCCGCGGCCAGCACGGCGCCGCCCGCGGCGGCCAGCCGCGCTCCCGCGCGGCGCGAGCGGGAGGGACGGGATGCGACCGAGAACATGGGGCTCCTGCGAAACGATGCGACGGTGACTCTCCCGGATGCCCGGCGCGCCACTCCGGACGCGGCGGGCCCCGGGCCGGGGCCGCGCGGGACGGCATACCCGAACCATACTGCGCACCGAGCGGGGATGGGTGCGCCCGCCCGCAGCGGGCGTGCGGGCGCGTGCGAGAAGGAAACCTGGTGCGACGGTGTTGCGGCGATCGGCGATCGGCGATCATGGAACCGTGCGGTTCAGCATCCTCGGTCCACTCGCGGTCTCCAGCGCCGACGGCGCGGACCTGCCCGTCGGCGGCGCGCGCCTGCGCCGCCTGCTCGTGCTGCTGCTGCTCACACCGGGCCGCACCGTGGGCAGCGAGCGGCTCGTCCGCGGCATCTGGGGCGACGGAGCCGTGCCCGAGAACGCCGGCAACGCGCTGCAGGCCCTGGTGTCGCGGCTCCGCCGCGCCCTGGGCGGCGACGCGCCCGTGCACGGCGACCCCGGCGGCTACCGTCTGCAGGTCGAGCCCGCCAGCGTCGACCTGCACCGCTTCGAGGACCTGGCCCGCCGCGGCCGCGGCGCCCGCGGCGACGGCGACCCCGAACGCGCCGAGGAGCTGCTGGGCCAGGCGCTGGCGCTGTGGCGCGGCCCGGCGCTGGCGGAGCTGGGCGCTTCGGGCGCGGCCGGCGACACCGTGCTGCGCCTGGACGCCTCCCACCGCACCGTCCTGCTGGAACGCCTGCGCCTGCAACTGGACCTGGGACGCCACGACGACGCGCTGCCCGAAGCCGAAGCCCTGGCGGCGCACGCTCCCCACGACGAGCGCCCCGCCGAGCTGCTGGTGTGCGCCCTGGCGGCGGCCGGCCGCCAAGCCGAAGCGCTGACGGCCTACGACCGGCTGCGCCGCGGCCTCGCCGAGGACCTGGGCATCGATCCCTCCCCGCATATGCAGCGGCTGCAGCTGCGGCTGCTGCGGGGCGAACTCCACGGCGGATCCCCCGGTCCGGGCCCCGCCCCGGCCGCACCGCACGAGCCGGCTGCGGCCGCCGCAGCGTCCCCCGAACCGGTCGCCCCGGACGCACCCCCAACGTCCGAACCCCGCGCGGTCAAACGGCTCCCGCACGTCCTGACCAGCTTCGTCGCCCGCGAGGACGAGGTCGCGCGGGTCGGTGCGCTGCTGGACGACGAACGCCTGGTCACTCTGATCGGCCCCGGCGGCGCGGGCAAGACCCGGCTGTCCATCGAGGCGGGATCCCGCTTCGTCGAAGACGCGGCGGCCCCGGCCGAGCGCGGCGTGTGGTTCGTCGAACTCGCCCCGCTGCGCGACGGCGCCGACATCCCCCACGCGCTGCTGAGCGGACTGGGGCTGAGCGAACTTCCGGGAATGTCGCTGTCGTCGGGGGCGCCCCCGAGTACCGGCGACGTCCTCGACCGCGTCGTCGACCACCTCGGCGGGCGCGACGCGCTGCTGATTCTGGACAACTGCGAACACCTGGTCGGCGACGCCGCGCAGACGGCCGAACGGCTCCTCGCCCGGTGCCCCCGGTTGCGTGTGCTGGCCACCAGCCGCGAACCCCTCGGGATCGCGGGAGAGCGGCTGCTGGCCGTCCCCTCGCTCGCGTTGCCGCCGGAGACCGCCGGCGCCGACCGGGCCGGCGCCTACGCCGCGGTGCGGCTGTTCGCCGAACGCGCCCGCGCCGTCGACCCCGGGTTCACGGTCGGCGAGCACAACGCCGCCCACGTGGTGCGCATCTGCCGCGAACTCGACGGCCTGCCGCTGGCGCTGGAACTGGCCGCGGCCCGTGTGCGGGCGATGTCCGTGACCCACCTGGCGGCCCGGTTGTCCGACCGGTTCCGCCTGCTCACCAACGGCAACCGGTTCGCCCTGCCCCAGCACCAGACACTGCAGGCCGTCGTCGACTGGAGCTGGGAACTGCTCGACAGCGACGAACGCACCCTGCTGCACCGGCTGTCGGTCTTCGCCGGCGGGGCCGCCCTCGACGCCGTCGAGCACGTGTGGTCGCCGGGTTCCGACGGCGGGCGCGACGTGTGGCCGGTGCTGTTCGCCCTGGTAGACAAGTCGCTGGTCAGCGCCGACGTCGGCGACGACGGCGGCGAGCCCCGGTACCGGATGCTGGAGACCGTGCGCGCCTACGGCGCCCAGCGCCTGGCCGAAAGCGGGGAGGAGGCCGTCGTGCGGCGCGCCCACGCCGACTACACGCTCGCGCTGTGGTCCCGGGTCGATCCGCACCTGCGCGGCCCCGACCAACTCGGTTGGCTGGAGCGGTTGCGCCTGGAGCACGACAACCTCACCGCCGCCCTGCGCTGGACGATCGACTCCGGCGACCTCGCCTGCGCCCTCGACCTGCTCCACACCTCCTGCTGGTACTGGCAGATGGGCAACTCCTGGAGCGACCTGGTGCGCTGGTGCGGCGAGCTGCTGCGCGCCGCCGGAGACCGCCCGCCCGCCGGGCGCACCGTCGCCTACGCCGCCTGCCTGGCCGTCCACTCCGCCGGCGCCGACATCACCGACCAGGAGATCTCCGCCAAGGGCCTGCTGCGCGCCGAAGAGCTGCTGGCCGAATCGGGGGACCGGCCCGAGGACCACCCGGGGCTGCTGCAGCCCATCCTGCTGCTGGGCATGTTCGGCTACGACCGCCGTGCGCGCATCGCCCGCCTGGACCGCACCGCCGCGGACCACCCCGATCCCTGGGTGCGCGCCGCGGCGCGGCTCTTCGGCGGACTGCTGGCGCTGCACACCGGAAGCGGCGCCGAGGGCAGCGACCGCGTCTTCGGGGCCCTCGACAGCTTCCGCGCCATCGGGGACCGCTGGGGCACCGCCCACGCCCTGACCATGGCCGCGGGGCTCGGCCGCTTCACCGACGCCGGCCGCGAGATGGACCTGCTGGAGGAAGGCGACGCGCTCGCCGACGAGATCGGCCTGAGCGCGACCCGCGCCCAGTTCGCGGCCCGCCGCGGCATCGCCCTGGCCGCATCCGGCCGCGTCGACGCCGCGCGCAGCGCCGTCAAGCAGGCCCACGCACTGACCGCCGACAGCGAGACCCGCCTGATCTGCCGGGTGGGCGACGCCGAAGTCGCCTGCGCCGCGGGCGACCCTGCCGCCGCCTACGACATCGCGATGTCTCTGGGCGCCGACGTCGCCGCGATGAACGACATCGTGCGCCGGCAGGTCGAACCCGGGTGGCTGGCGCTGCTCAGCCGTACGGCCATGGCGCTGGGCGATCGCCGGGCCGCTCTCGCCCACGCCGCGGCCGCCTGGGCGATGGTCGCCCCGCAGCCGACCGGGCTGGCCTGCGCGGAGGTATGCGAGCAGTTGGCCGAGGTGCTGCACGGGGAGTGGCCCGAACGCGCCGCCGTCCTGCTGGGATGCGCGGAATCGGTTCGCGGGCTGGCCAACGAGGCCGGCCCCGCGGTCGCGCGCATCCGGGCGCGTGCACGGGACGCGCTGGGCGCCGACGGATTCGACCGCGCCTACGGTTTCGGCGCCGAGTACGGCCCGGCCGGAGCCGACGACCGGGTAGGGGCCTGGCTGAGGGCATGGGGCGCCCCGCCCACCGGCGGCGCGTGGGGCGCCGGGTGACCGCCGCCCGGCCCCGGTCGCACCGCCCGTCCTGCGGTGCGGCCGTGCCGGCCGAGCGGCGGCCGGTTCGCGGCCGGCCGTCCGGCTAGCCGAAGATCCCGCGGCGCTGCAGCATCGACTCGACGGTCTCGGCGAGCACGGGCGCCCAGTCGCCCGGCTGCTCGGCATCGGCGTGGCCCATCCGGAACCGGGCGAAGCGGTCCTGGCTCTCGGTGAACAGGCCGCCGCGCTTGTCGGCTTCGATGACGACGTCGACGCCCTCACGGTCGGCGACGAACCAGAGCTCCATCTCGCTCATTCCGCGTTTGAACTGCGGGGCCGGTCGGAACTCCAGCTCCTGGTACATCGGGAACTCCTGGCGCGTGCCCTGCAGCCGGCCCTGTTCGACGTCGGTCTTGAACAGGACGAATCCGAGCCGGTGCGCCGCCTCCAGCACGCGGTCCTGCGCCGGGAGCGGGGAGACGCGTACCGGGTCGAGGTCGCCCTTGTCGGGTGCGCCGCCGATCACCACATCGGTGCTCAGCCCGAGCATGGCGCCGGGAAGCGGATGCCCGCCCGCGTCGGTCAGCGGAGCCTGGTACGACACGGGGTAGGTGAAGGGGATGTGCCGGCTCTCGCCCGCCGCCAGCCGGAACGGCCCGCAGACGGGGACCCGCGAGACCTCGCGGGTGACCTGGCCCTCGTGGTCGCCGACCTCGACTTCGACCCGGGTGGCGAGCGACAGCGCGATCTCGTCGATGTCGGCGTCGACCTCGCCTCCGGCCAGGTCGATGTAGCCCTCCAGGTGCCCGCCGGGCCGCGTGTGGGGCTGGGTCACCACCGTGTCGACGCTGGGGCCGCCGATGCCGAAGGCGGCGAGGATGCGCTTGATGCCCATGGTGTCCTTCCGGTCGTGGGGGAGCCGCGTCGCGCCCGACCCCGGTCGGGCGCGGTGTTCGGTGGCTTGGATGCGCGCCGGCGGCACACGGTTCCCGCGATCGCGCCGCACCTGCGGGAACCGGGCGGGCGGCCGGCGCCGGCCTCAGGTGCGGCGCCGGTAGGCCCGGGTGGCCAGCGGGAAGAACACGGCGCTGATCGCGACGACCCACCCCAGCACCCACAGCAGCGGCCCGCCGGCGGGCTCGCCCGAGAGCAGGGCGCGCATCGCGTCGATCACATGGGTGACCGGGTTGATCTCGGCGAACGTCTGCATGAACCCCGGCATCCGGTCGGTGGGCACGAACGCCGAGCTGCCGAAGGTCAGCGGGAACATCCACACCGAACCGAAGATGTTCACGGCCATGGGAGTGCGCAGCAGCATGCCCATGAACGCCGACAGCCAGCACAGCGCGAAGGCGAACGACATCACCACCGCGACCGCCGCCACGACGCCGACCACCCCGCCCTCGGGCCGGTAGCCGATCGCCAGCGCCACCAGCAGCACCATGACCACCGTCAGCAGGTACCGCACCAGGTCGCCCAGGATGGCGCCGATCAGCGGCGCCGACCGGGCGACGGGCAGCGACCGGAAGCGGTCGAAGATGCCCTTCTCGATGTCGGTGTTCAGCGCGACCCCGGTGCCGATGGTGGCGAAGATGACCGACTGGGCGATGATCCCCGGCGTGATCAGGTCGCGGTAGGCCTGCCAGTCGCCCATCATCGCCTCACCGAAGACGAACACGAACAACGCGACGAACATCAGCGGCATGAACGTCAGCCCGAGGATCTCCTCGGGGTTGCGCTTGATCTTCAGCAGGCTCCGCCAGGTCAGCAGGGCCCCGTGCTGGGCTGCCGACAACGGGGTGATCCGCGGTGTGACCACGGGGGCGGCGGTCGTGCCGCCGGCCCGGTCTGCGGTGTCCACGGCGCTCATGCTGGGGTCCTCTCGGTCTCCGCGGCGCCCGCGGCGCCGTCGTCGGCGGTGCCGGTCTGGGCGGTGCGGCCCGTCAGGGCCAGGAACACCTCGTCCAGGCTGGGCCTGCGCAGGGTCAGCTCCGACACCTCGATGCCCTCGTCGTCGAGACGGCGCACGACCTCGGGCATGACGGCGGAGTCGGTGACCGAGGCGTTGGCCGCGCCCTCACCGGTACGGACCTCCGATGCGGTGACGGCTTCCACGATGCGGCCGACGCGCTCCAACCGTGCCGACTCCACCGGCCGCACCTGCAGGACCTGGGCGCCGGCGCGCGCCTTGAGCTCGTCGGGGGTGCCCCGGCTGATGACCTCGCCCCGGTCCAGTACCGCGATGTCGTCGGCCAGCTGGTCGGCTTCTTCGAGGTACTGCGTGGTCAGCAGCACCGTGACGCCGTCGCCCACCAGCGAGCGCACCACGTCCCACAGCTCGTTGCGGCTGTGGGGGTCGAGACCGGTGGTGGGCTCGTCCAAGTACAGCAGCGCAGGCCGGCCCACCAGGCTGGCGGCCAGGTCCAGGCGGCGGCGCATACCCCCCGAATAGGTCTTGGCCGGGCGGTCGGCGGCGAAGGACAGGACGAAGTGCTCCAGGAGCTCGGCGGAGCGGGCGCGTGCCGCCGCCCGCGAGAAGCCCAGCAGCCGCGCGATGAGCACGAGGTTCTGCGTGCCGCTGAGGTCTTCGTCGACCGCGGCGTACTGGCCGGTGAGCCCGATCTGGCGGCGCACCTGGTGCGGTTCGCGCGCCACGTCGTAGCCGCCGACCGTGGCGCGGCCGGCGTCGGGCTGCAGCAGGGTCGCCAGGATGCGTACGGTGGTCGTCTTGCCCGACCCGTTGGGTCCGAGGACACCGAGGACGGCCCCGGTGCGCGCGGTGAGGTCGACCCCGCCGAGGGCGGTCTGCCCCTTGAACCTCTTGACCAGACCCTCCGCCCGGATGGCGTCAGTCATCGAATCTCCTTTGGGGATGCAAACCCGTCCGGCGGACGGGCGACACCGGATTCCAGCGCAGCCGGCTGGGTGCGCACGGATCGCGGCGGCGACGGCACGGCCCGCTTTCTGCGGATCCGCGCCGTTTCCTCGAACACCCGTTCTAGCACGGGCGTCCCGGTGCCCCCGACGACGTGGCCACGCCGCCAGTGTCGGGCCGGGTACTGACAAACCGCTGACAACCGGCCGACCCGGCTGACACGCGGTTCGCACAGTCCGCGTCCCGGCCGACGGACGCTCTCGGTGCAACACCGCGCGGGCCCCGGGTTTTCCCGGGACGGCCCGGCGGGCCGGTATCTCCCGCGCCCGGTGCGCGGCCGCTGCTGTGATCGGTGCGACGGCGGCCCCTAGACTCGGTGGTGTGGCGACGACGACGCGTTTGAGACCCCCCACCCACCGTGTGTCGCGGAAAGCGGTGCGGCTGTGGACCCTGCAGGCCGCGATCGGCTCGGCGGTCACCGCCGCGCTGCTCAGCGCGGCGGTATGGGCCCTGCGGCTCGCATGGTGGGACTGGGTGCCCGAGTGGGCGCTGCGCAACGCGTGGTGGCTGGTGGTCCTCTACGGTGTCTACGCCCTCGCGCGTGTGGTGATCGTGCCGCAGTGGCGCTACCGCGTGCACCGCTGGGAGATCACCGCCGACGTGGTCTACACCCGCAGCGGCTGGTTCAGCCGCCAGTGGCAGCTGGTTCCGGTCAGCCGCATCCAGACCGTCGACCACCGCCAGGGTTGGATGGAGCGGATGTTCGGCGTCGCCACGCTGGAGGTGCAGACCGCCTCGCACGCCGGGTCCTCCACCATCGAAGGCCTGGCCGCCGCCGACGCCCAGCGGATCTCCGAGGAGCTGGCCCAACGCGCCGCCGAACTGCGCGACGACGCCACGTGACCCCCGCCCGCACGGCGGGCCGGCGCCCCGGCGCTCCCGCCGCCGGGCCCATCGGAGGAGCCTGATGAGCGAGAACGGTCCGTACGAGGAGCCCCGTCCGGGCGTCGGCGGGGGCGCCGCGCCCGGCGGCGGATCGGACCGCGACGGCGGTCCCGTCCCCGCGGAGCCGCCCGCACCGGACCCGCCGCCCGCGGGATCCGGGCCGGCCGCCGGGCCCTACGGCCATCCGCCGGACGCCTCCGCTTCCGGGCCCGAGGCCGAGCCCGCCTACCGGCTCAGCCCGCTGACCCTGGTCACCGCCCCCGTCAACTACCTGCGCAGCTACATCGTCCCCGTCCTCATCGCGGTGATCGCCGGTACCTACAGCTTCAACCCCTGGATGCTGGGCGGGGCAGGGGTCGCCCTCGTCGCGATGGTCCTCAGCGGGCTGCTCACCTGGTACACGCTGCGCTACCAGGTCGGTTCCGAAAGCCTGGAGATCCGACGCGGCCTGATCAACCGCTCGCGCCGCTCCATCCCCCTGGAGCGCATCCGCGGCGTCGACATCAGCTCCAACCCGCTGCACCGCATGCTCGGCCTGGCCGTCGTCAAGATCGAGGCCGCGGCCGGGGGAGGAGGCAGCGAAGAGGGCAAGCTCGACGCCGTCGCGGCGGGCGAGGCCGAACGCCTGCGCCGGGTCCTGCTGCAGCGGCGCGCCGACCTCAGCGGCGGCGGGCCGTCCGCGCCGGTCGGCGCGGACGCCTCCGGTGAGCCCGGACCCGCCGCACCGGCCGGGGACGCCGAGGACACCGAGGTCTACTTCACCATGCCGGCGGGCTGGTACTTCTACTCCGTGCTCAGCCTGGGCTATCTGATGACGCCCTTCGTCGCCCTGGCCACGCTGGTCGGCGTCGTCAGCCAGGGCCTGGGCGAGCAGAGCGGAGACACCGCCTACGAGCTCTACCTGTGGGCCGCCGACGCGGCCGTCTCGCTGCTGGCCGCCGCCGCGGCCGTGCTGGCGTTCCTGCTTCTGGTCGCCATGCCGCTGTTCGCGGTGGTCTCCTACGCCGTCACCCACTGGCGCTTCACGCTGCTCCGGCGCGGCGACACGCTGGTCGCCGAGCGCGGGTTGCTCACGCGCCAGAGCGTGACCCTGGAGAAGCGCCGCATCCGCGGACATGAACTGGTCGACAACCCGCTGGAGCGGACGCGCTCGGCCGTGCACCTGCGCGCCATCGTCACCGGTCTGGGACAGACCGCGACCCGCGCCATGCTGATGCCGGCCGGACCGCGCTCGCGTGTGGAGGCGGTCCTGCAGCGGGCCCTGGCGCCGTTCAGCGGTTCCCTCACGCGCCATCCGCGGGCCGCGCTGTGGCGGCGGCTGTTCCGCGCGGTGGCGCCGTTCGCGCTCGCGGCCGCCGTGGCCGCGTTCGTCGCCCCGCCCTGGGTGGCCGGTGTACTCGTGGTGCCGGCGGTGCTGGGCGTGCCGCTGGGGCTGGACCGGTACCGGTCACTGGGCCACGGCGACGACGGGTACCGGGTCAGTGTGCGGTCGGGGTCGCTGCGGCGCGTCCAGGCCGTGGTGGTGCGCGACGCCATCATCGGCTGGAACTGGAAGCAGACGCTGTTCCAGCGCCGGGTCGGGCTGGCCGATCTGGAGGTGTCGGTGGGCGCGGGCAGCGGCGGCTACTCCGCGATCGACGCGGGCTTCGGCGCGTCGGTGGCCTTCGCGCACGGCGTCACCCCGGAGATGGTCCGGCCCTTCCTCGACGACACCGACCGGAACGCCTGACCGGCCGGGCGTGATCGGGTGCGCGAGGCACGCCGGGATCCCTCCGGGACCGCCCGGCGGCTCGGCGCGCACAGACGCCCCGATCCGCTCCGCCGGTCGGCGCGGCGCATCCCCCGGCGGTCGCGCGCGGTGCGGCCGGACCCCGCCGGCGAAGCCCTAGTCGGACTTCTTGGAGCCGAACATGATCTCGTCCCACGACGGCACCGAGGCCCGGCGGCCGCGGCCCTTGCGGCGGGACGCCGAACCGCCGCCGGGTGCGCCCGTTCCGGCGGCCGCGGCCGAAACCGGCGGCTCCGGACGCCGACCCGAGGGCAGCTCCTGCGAATCGTCCTGCTCGGGTGCGCTCGCCGGAACGGGATCCGGGCGCTGGGCGGCGGGCGGTGCGGGGCTCTGCAGCGCGGCGCGCCCCGCACCGCGCCGCTCGGACGGTTCCGGTTGCTGCTGGGGCTGTTCGGGCGGATCAGGGCGCTCGGACCGCTCCGGATCGCCGGGGCGTTCGGGGGCCTCGGCCGACGCGGGGGGAGCGGCCGGGTCGCTCCCGGCTGCGGGCGCCTCCGGCACGGGAGCGGGGCCCTCCTCGCGCTGCTGCCGCGCGGCGGCGGGCTGCGGCGCCGCGTCCTGCGCCGGCGGCACGGCGCGATCGGGCGTGATGCGGGTGCGTGCCGGGGCGGACCGCTCCGGCGGACCGGCCGGCGCCGGCCGGTCGGGAGCCCCCGACGGCGCCGACGCCGCAGGGGCGGCCGGCGCGGGCGGCTCTTCGCTGCGCGGGGGATCGGTCGGCGCGGTGCGCAGCCCGGGCTCCTGCGTGCGCCCGTCGGGCCGGCCCGGCTCGGGCCGCGGCGGCTCCGGGCGCGACTCGGGTGCCGACCCCTGGCGCCGCGGGACGAAGGGGGTCACGTTCGCGCTTCCCGGCCCCAGATCCAGCGGCTCGTCGGCCTCGCGCGTGAGGAAGCGCACGGCCTCCCCGTCGGCCGGGGTGACCGAGCGGCGGCGCGGCTCATAGATCCAGTGGGCCGCGCGCTCTTCGCCGCCCGCGTAGAAGATCAGCCGCAGCTGCCAGGTGCCGTCCTCGCGCTTCCAGGAGTCCCAGACCGCATCGCCGGTCTCCAGCTGGTGCTGGCCGATGCGCTCGGCGATCAGGTCGCCCAGTACGGGGCCGGGAGCGGATTCGCCCTGGCGCCGGACCGAGGCCCGCTGCGCCTGCTGGGCGACGTACTCGCGCTCCTGGAGCACAGGGCTCTCGAACCAGCGGACGCGCTCGATCGGGATTCCGGAGAGGTCCGCGATCGTCTCGGCTGTCTCGCCAGAGCGGATCCGGGCCTGGATTTCCTTGGGGCGCAACGGATTCTCCACTTCGATCTCGTCCTGGCCGAGCCGGGAGAACTGTCCGCGCACGGCGGCGCGGAGACGGTCGTCGACGGGCAGCGTGAAACGGGTCCCGCGACCGGCACTCGCCAATACCAGGTAAGTGCCGTCCTCACTGACGGCGGCGAGGCGAAGCTCCTGCATCGCCCTCCCTTTCGCGTCCCGTCGAGGGTAGGTCCTCGGCCCTCCCCCACGATCCCAGTCTCAACGGCATCCACGCGTTCGGCCAATACCGCGTCTGGCATGTCCGAACTGTGTGACCCTCCCGGACGGCCGGGGACCGCCCGCTGAGTGTCGTCGTGCTCCGAAAACGCCCTAGCGGCACGCAGGCGAACCGGACTGGCGAGGCGGCAGAGCGGCCGTAGCGGACCCGCGCCCGCCGTCTCTGGGCCCGATGGTATCCCGCCCATCCCGGCCCGTCCCGTGTCGAATGCGACTTTTCGCGGACGGTGTGTGCGGTGCCGCCTTTCGGGTGATCGGCGCTTCCACGGCGCCGCCCGGACGCGGTCGCGGGAGGCCCCGCAGCACACGGCGCGGATACCCGACGGCACGCTCAGCGGCCCAGCACCGTGTCGAGATAGCCGTTGGCGAAGCGCCGGTCGGGATCGACCCGGTCGCGCACCGCCACGGCCTCGGTGAAGCGCGGGTAGAGCGCGTCGAAGTCCGCGCGGCCGCGGGTGTGCATCTTGCCCCAGTGCGGACGGCCCTGCGCGGCGGCGAACACCGCCTCCAGCTCGCGGAAGTAGCCGGTATAGGGCATACCCCGGTAGACGTGCGCGGCGACGTAGGCGGTGTCGCGCCCGTAGGCCGTCGACAACCACCCGCTGTCGGCCGGGGCGAAGCGCACCTCGACCGGGAACCCGATGCGGTGGCGCCCCGAGTCCACGATCCGGCGGACCTCCCGCAGCACCTCGGGTAGATCTCCGGCCGGTACCGCGTACTCCGTCTCGACGAACCGCACTCGGCGCGTGCTGGCGAAGACGCGGTGGGAAGCGTCGGTGTAGGTGCGCGCCGACAGCGCCCGCGCCGAGACCTGATTGATCGCCGGAAGCGCGGCCGGCACCCGCCGCCCCACCCGGTTGGCCGCTTCGAAGACCGTGTTGGAGAGGAACTCGTCGTCCAGCCAGGCGCGGAGGGGGCTCAGCGGCCGGGCCGGGCCGTCCGCGCGGTTGTTGCGCTTGGTGCTGGTGCGGCCGGTGCGGGGGAACCAGAAGAACTCGAAATGCTCGTTGTCGGCCCGCAGCTCCGGAAGACGCTCCAGGACCTCCTCCAGAGCCATCGGCTCCTCGCGCGCCCGCAGCAGGAACGCCGGACGCACCCGCAGTGTCAGCGCCGTGACCACCCCGAAAGCGCCCAGCCCCACGCGCGCCGCCGCGAACAGCTCGCTCTCGTGCTCGGGCGAGCACTCGACCACCGACCCGTCGGCCAGCACCAGCTCCATCGCGCACACCTGGTCGGCCAGCCCGCCGCTGTCGCGGCCGGTGCCGTGCGTGCCCGTCTGGATCGCGCCCGCCGCCGTCTGCACGGCGACGTCGCCCATGTTGGCCAGCGCCAGCCCGCGCACCTGCAGCTCCTCGTTCAGGTCGCACAGCGGCATGCCCGCCTCCACGGTGGCGGTGCCGGCCCCGGCGTCGACCCCGCGCAGCCGCGCCAGCCCCGTGGGCGCCAGCAGCAGGCCGTCGGTGACGGCCGCGCCGGTGAAGGAGTGGCCCGCCCCCACCATCCGCACCCGCAGCCCCTCCTCGGCGGCGCTGCGCACGGCCGCGGCGACACCCGCGGTGCTGGAGGGCGCCGCCGTCCGGCGGGGGCGGGCCGTGTGCGTACCGGACCATGTGCGCCACACCACACTGCTCATGGCGCGGCAGACTACCGGGCCGCGGCGCGCCGTGTCTGCAGGGGGCCGGCCGTCGCTGACACGCGCAACGCCGAGGGGGAGCGGCGCTACCGCGGGGAGCTGGTTGGATGGAGCCATGCCCTACGAGCCCTACGATGCGTTTCTGCTCGTCTCCTTCGGCGGCCCCGAGGCCAACGAGGACGTGATCCCCTTCCTGGAAAACGTCACCCGGGGCCGGAACATCCCTCGGGAGCGCCTGGCCGAAGTCGGACAGCACTACTACCTCTACGACGGGGTCAGCCCCATCAACCGGCAGTGCCGGGACCTGATAGCCGCCATCCGCTCCGACTTCGCGGGGGCGGGCGTGGACCTGCCGGTCTACTGGGGCAACCGCTTCTGGACCCCGATGCTGGGCGAGACCGTCGCGCAGATGGCCCGGGACGGCATACGCCGCGTCGTGGCGATGGCGACCTCGGCCTACAGCAACTACTCCAGCCACCGGGCCTACCTCGACGACATCGCCGCCGCACGCGAGGCCGTCGGTCCCGACGCGCCCGAAATCGAACTGATCCGCCCCTTCTTCGACCACCCCGGATTCATCGAGCCGCTGGTCGAACACACCCGCGACGCCCTCGACCGGCTCCCCGAGGACCGGCGGGCAGGCGCCCACCTGCTGTTCTCGGCCCACTCCATCCCCACGGCCATGGCCGAGGCCAGCGGTGCGCCCGGCCACGCCTACGGCCCCGGCGGCGCGTACGTCGCCCAGCTCACCGAGGTCGCGCGCCTGGTCAGCGAGCGGCTGGGCGAGGACCACCCCTACGAGCTCGTCTACCAGAGCCGCAGCGGGCCGCCGTCCCAACCGTGGCTGGAGCCCGACGTCAACGACCGGCTGGCCGACCTGGCCCGGCAGGGCGCCACGGCGGTCGTGACCGTTCCCTACGGGTTCGTCTCCGACCATATGGAGGTCGTCTACGACCTCGACAACGAGGCCCGCGAGACCGCCCGGGAGCACGGCATGCACTTCGTGCGCGCGCTGAGCCCCGGAACCCATCCGCGCTTCGTGGCGATGGTCCGCGAGCTCGTGGCCGAGCGCGCCGCCGGCGCCGAGCCCTTCGGCCTGACCGCGCTGCCGGCCTGCCACGACTGCCCCGAGGGGTGCTGCAGCCAGCGCTGAGCGCGCCGGACCGGTGAGCGCGCTCCGGCGCGGCGCCCGCTCCCGATAGCGTCGAAGCGATACCGGTACCGATGTCGCAGCATTTCCGGTGTGTCGGCGGGAATTTAGGCGGTCCGGGGCCGCCGCTTCCCGACGGCCCCGGACCCGCAACACAGACCCGGGCAGAGGGGAAGTCGCACGACGTGGTTCGCACCTGGTACGACCTCGAGGAATACATCGGACTGCGCCGTGTGAACGGCCTGGTCCTGGCACCCGACGGCACCCGCCTGATCGCCCCCGTGAGCGAGCTCGCCCCCGACGGGGCCGCGTTCCGGACCGCCCTGTGGGAGATCGACCCCGCCGGCGGCGCCGAGCCCCGCCGCCTGACCCGGTCGGCGGCGGGCGAGGGCGCCCCGGCGTTCCTGCCCGACGGCTCGCTGCTGTTCACCTCGGCGCGCCCCGATCCCGACAGCGCGGTCTCCGCCGACGCGCCCGCCCTGTGGCTGTTGCCCGCAGGCGGCGGCGAAGCCCACTGCGTGGCCGAGCGCCCCGGCGGCTTCGGCGCCCTCGCCGTGGCCCGCGAGGCCGGTACCGTCGCCTTCACCTCCGAGGTGCACCCCGGCGCCGCCGATACCGAGGCCGACGCCCGGGCCCGCAAGGCGCGCAAGGACGCCGGAGTGAGCGCGATCCTGCACGAGTCGGTGCCGGTGCGCGTCTGGGACCGGGATCTGGGCCCGGACCGGCCCCGGCTGTTCGCCGCCGCGCCGCCCGCCGCGGCCGGCGCACGCCTCGGCGAAGCCGCGGACCTCACCCCCGATCCGGGCCTGGCCCTCCACGGCAGCGCGCCCTGCATCAGCCCCGACGGCGCCACCGCCGTCGTCGGCTGGAGTGTCGACGCCGGCCGCGGCGTACGGCGCGACCGGCTGGTCGCCGTCGACACCGCCACCGGTGAGCGCCGCGTCCTGGCGGCCGACCCCGAGCGCGACTTCGGCGGGCCGGCGGCCTCACCCGACGGGCGCGGTGTCGTAGCGCTGCGGGACTTCTCCGGTGGAGAAGGGCCCGGCGGTGCGCCGCCCGAAGCCACTCTGTGGTTCGTGGACCTCGCCACCGGCGAGGGGCGCGACCTGCTGGCCGGGTACGACCTGTGGCCGCGGGAGTACGTGTGGACCCCCGACTCCGCCGCCGTGCTGTTCACTGCCGACGATCAGGGCCGCTGCCCCGTCTTCCGCGTCGAGACCGCCACCGGCGGGCTCACCCGCATCACCGCCGACGACGGGACCTACACCCACCTCAACCCCGCGCCGGCGGGCACCGCGCTCTTCGCGCTGCGCTGCTCGTGGGACGAACCGCCCGCACCCGCGCGCATCGACGACGCTACCGGCACCGCAGGCCCGCAGCACCCGGTGCGGCTGCCGGCGCCCGAGGCGCCGCTGGAGATGCCCGGAGTGCTGACCGAGACCGCTGCCGAAGCCGATGACGGCACCCGCATCCGAGCTTGGCTGGTGCTGCCGTCCGACGCCTCGGCCGCGGCGCCGGCGCCCCTGGTCCTGTGGGTGCACGGCGGCCCCTACATGAGCTTCAACGGGTGGTCCTGGCGGTGGAACCCCTGGCTGCTGGCCGCACGGGGCTATGCGGTGCTCCTGCCGGATCCGGCGCTGTCCACCGGCTACGGCCCCGAGATGCGCCGCCGCGGGCGGGCGGCCTGGGGCGAGCGCACTCTGGCCGACCTCATGGCCGTCACCGACGCGGCCGCGTCCCGCGACGACGTCGACGGCACCCGGACCGCCGCCATGGGCGGCTCCTTCGGCGGATACATGGCCAATTGGATCGCCGGGCACACCGACCGGTTCGACGCCGTTGTCACCCACGCCTCCCTGTGGTCGCTGGAGGCCTTCGCCGGCGCCACCGACTACCCGTGGGCCTGGACCGCCGAGTACGGCGACCCGCTGGAGCGCCCCGAGCGCTACCGCGGCGCCTCGCCCCAGGCGGCCGCCGACAGCATCCGCACGCCTATGCTGGTCATCCACGGGGACAAGGACTACCGGGTGCCCATCGGGGAAGGGCTGCGGCTGTGGTGGGACCTGGTCAGCCGCGAGGTCGACGCCAAGTTCCTGTACTTCCCCGACGAGAACCACTGGGTGACCGCGCCGGGAAACATCCGGGTCTGGTACGGGACCGTCCTGGCCTTCCTGGACCACCACGTGCTGGGCCGGGACTGGCAGCGGCCGCCGCTGCTGTGACGGGCGCCGCACCGTGCAGCGGCAGCGGGCGCACGCGCCCGCACCGACGAGTACGAGGAACGGGAGAACCATGAGCACCACCCCCACGCCCGACCGCGCCGGGCTGCTGTCCCTGGCCGTGGAGGCCGCCCGGGAGGGAGGGCGCGCCGCCGCGGAGGGCCAGTCCGGGATCGGGGTCCTCGACACCAAGTCTTCGCCCACCGACGTGGTCACCGAGATGGACCGCGCGGTCGAAGAGCTGATCCGCAAGCGCCTGCACGCCGCTCGTCCCGGCGACGCCGTGCTGGGCGAGGAGGGCGGCGACGAGGGCGGCGACACCGGGGTGCGCTGGATCGTCGACCCCATCGACGGCACCGTCAACTACCTCTACGGCCGCGGGGAATGGGCCGTGTCCATCGCCGCCGAGGTCGACGGCGAGGTGGTGGCCGGGGCGGTTGCGGCGCCGGCCCGCGGAGACCTGTACACCGGCGTGCTCGGCGGCGGCGCGTACTGCAACGGCGAGGCGATCCGGGCGGCGCCCGCGGTGCCGCTGGAGCTGGCGCTGGTGGGCACCGGTTTCGGCTACGAGTCGGGCCGCCGCGCTCGGCAGGCCCGGGTGCTGGGCTCGGTGCTGCCGCGGGTGCGCGACATCCGGCGCGGCGGATCGGCGGCCGTGGACCTGTGCGAGCTGGCCCACGGCCGGTCCGACGCCTACTACGAGCGCGGGCTCAACCCGTGGGACTGGGGGGCGGCCGCGCTCATCGCCCAGGAGGCCGGCGCCCGGGTGGGCGGACTGCACGGCGCCCCGCCCACCCCCGATCTGGTCATCGCGGCGGTGCCGGAGCTCTTCGCCGAGCTGCACGACCTGCTCGCGCCGCTGGGCGCCGACACCGACGGCTGACGGCCGGCCGGCGGGCGGGTGCGGACGAGAAAAGCGCCTTCCCGGAGTGCGGGCACTCCGGGAAGGCGCTCCGTCGTCCGTGCGGGGCTCGGGGACACCCCGTGCGCGTGGTGTACTGCGCGGCCGGCCTCCCACCAGGCCGGTCGTGTGCCGTTCCGGGCGTGACGCCGGTGTCGGCCGGAACGGCGACGCCGGGCTCACCCGCAGCCGGTGTCGACTCCGTTGCGAGCGGCGATGCGGTGCAGGTCCTCAAGTTCCGACATGTGCACGTCGGCGAGGTCGTCGTCTCCCGCGGCCTGCGCCGCCTGGAGCGATTGGCGGATCTCCTTGATGCGGCCCTTGATCTCCGCTCGGAACTCGCCCATTTCACCTCACTTTTCATCGCGTCAAAGCCGCACAGCGCCATAGCGGCGCTGCTGCAGCGTGACAGGGGACAGCGGGGTCGAGACCGGCGCGACCCGCAAGTCACGGCCATACCCACGCCCTTCGCGCGGCCAAACGTCCGTGACCGAGCTGTGATCGGTCGCCGGCGGATGCTCCCGCGCTCGCGGGCCGCCGTGAGACACTCGACCATGTCGGTGCCGTCGCAGGCGAGCGCGGGCGACGGTGCCGTACACCACATTCGATTGTGTGTGCCAGGGCTTACTTGGTTCTTATCCTGGATGTGTCAGATTCGAGATGTGCGGGGTGATCGTCGCTGCCGGCGGTCGGGGGATACGTCGGCAGCGACACCCGCGCACAGACAGGGAGCCGCACGGGCGGCGGTCCGCCGGGACCGCCCGGGCCGGCTCCCCAGTGGCCACCCCCGGGTCGCCGCGCGTCCGCCACCGGCCGAGGCCGGGGGAGGACGGGGCCCACGCACGGCAGGCGCCGCGCACGGGCTTACCCCGTCCTTATCGGGTGGATGCGATAACGGACGGTGCGGCCGGGGGTCACAGACGCCGCTGCCGGTGTGTTGGGGGATGCGCCGGCAGCGGCCCACTTTTTTCCGGGTTGCAGTACAGCTAAGGACGACGGACTCACCGTGCGCGTACTCGTGGTCGAAGACGAACAGGTTCTGGCCGACACGGTCGCCGTCGGACTCCGCCGCGAATCCATGGCCGTCGACGTCGTCTACGACGGCGACAGCGCGCTGGAGCATGTGGGCGTCAACGACTACGACGTCGTCGTCCTCGACCGCGACCTGCCCGGCGTCCACGGCGACGACGTCGCCCGCGCCCTGGTCGAGCAGCGCTACACCGGCCGCATCCTGATGCTGACCGCCTCGGTCGAGCTGGAGGACAAGGTCGAAGGACTGACCCTGGGCGCCGACGACTACATCACCAAGCCCTTCGCCTTCCCCGAGCTCATCGCCCGCGTGCGCGCGCTGGGCCGGCGCGCCGTCCCGCCGCTGCCCCCGGTCCTGCGCCGCAACGGCATCGAACTGGACCCCGCCAACCACACCGTCGCGCGCGACGGCGGCGCCATCACGCTGACTCCCAAGGAGTTCGCCGTCCTGGAGGTGCTGATGCGCGCCAACGGCACCGTCGTCAGCGCCGAGGGGCTGCTGGAGAAGGCCTGGGACGAAAACGCCGACCCGTTCACCAACGTCGTGCGCGTCACCGTCATGACCCTGCGCAAGAAGCTCGGCGAGCCGCCGGTCATCCAGACGGTGCCCGGAGCGGGGTACCGGATTTGACCGCGCAGGGCCCGGAGCCGGACGCCGAGCAGGCGGCGTCGCCGGGGGAGGTCGCAGCCACTGCGCCGGGCGACACCGGGACCTGGCGGCGCCTGTCCGCCGAGTCCGCGACCTCCTCGGCCAGGTCGCCGGGGCCGGTCACCGGAGGCGTGCACCGCTTCACCGACAACATCAGCCTGCGTGCGCGGCTCACCCTCATCTACGGGATGCTGTTCTTCGCGGCCGGCTCGCTGCTGGTGCTGCTCAACTACATCATCGTGGCCGGGCTGCTGGACAACCTCAACTTCACGATGCCCGACGCCGATCCGGTCGAACTCCAGCGGCGCAAGACCGAGTTCATCGAGACGGTGCTGGCCGCGGTCACGCGCTACTCCGTGATCGCGCTGGTGATCGTCGGGCTGCTGGCGGTTGGCCTGGGCTACTTCGTCGCGGGGCGGGCCCTGTCGCCCCTGCACAAGATCACCCGGATCGCCCGCCGGCTGTCGGAGCGGTCCCTGCACGAGCGCATCGCGCTCAGCGGACCCGACGACGAGATCCGTGAGCTGGCCGACACGTTCGACGGGATGCTGGAGCGCCTGGACCGCGCCTTCGACGGCCAGCGCCGCTTCGTCGCGAACGCTTCGCACGAGCTGCGCACCCCACTGGCCATCAACCGCACCCTGCTGGAGGTCGCCCTCAGCGACCCCGACGCCTCCGCCGACCTGAAGACTCTCGGCCGCACGCTGCTGGAGACCAACTCGCGCCACGAGCGCCTCATCGACGGTCTGCTGTTCCTGGCCAAGAGCGACCGCGAACTCGACGTGCGCACCCAGGTCGACATGGGCGAGGTCGTGGGCTCGGTACTCAGCCAGCTCTCCGACGAGCTGGACAAAGCCGACCTGGCCGTGCGCACCGACCTGCGCGCCGCCGCCGTGATCGGCGATCCGGTCCTGCTTGAGCGCCTCGTGGCCAACCTGGTCGAGAACGCCGTGCGCTACAACGCCGCCGACGGCGAGATCACCGTGCGCTCGGGCATCTACGAGGGGTATCCGGCCATCCAGGTCGAGAACGCGGGCCCCGTCATCGCCGGTTACGAGGTCCAGGGCCTGTTCGAGCCCTTCCGCCGGGCCTCCGGCGACCGCGTCAAGTCCGGGCGCAGTGCCGGACTGGGCCTGTCCATCGTGCGCTCGGTCGTACGCGCCCACGGCGCGTCGGTCAACGTGTGGCCGCGCCAGGGCGGGGGGCTCGTCGTCACTGTGCGCTTCCCCGCTGTCGAACAGCGGGACGCAGCGGCCCCCGCAGGCAGGTAACATCTGGCCGTCCGGGCGCCGGGGCTGATCACGGGGTCGACGAAGTCCCTGCGGGGTGCGGTCGGCGCATGATATTCATACGTGTTCTACGACACGACGGCCCGGGTGACGAGTGCGCGTCGCCGGTGGGTATGCTCTCCCGGGCGCGAACGCTGCGGGAATGGCATCCGCGGTATGCGTGTATGTTCTTGCTCCGCGTCGGGCGCTCCGGGCCCGAAGGCGGGGAGGAAACGACGAGGAAATAGGTCGCAATCCGGTAGGCGTTGGGTAGCACATGAGAGCGAGTGGATCCACGGCGCGACGAAGCGCGACCGGGTCCATTCGAAGGGTGCTGCGATGCGGTGCGACTGCACCCGGGAGGGGTCATAGTCCACTTGCGCCGGCGGAAGTTATCCAGCGGTCCGGGCACAAAACGAGGCTCTCAAGCGTTGGTAGCGCGCAACGAGGCATAGAACGAGGGGGATGGAGTTAGCAGAATGGCCACCGATTACGACAGCCCGCGCAAGGCCGACGAAGACATCAACGAGGACAGCCTGCAGGAGCTGCAGGCCCGCCGCGTCGACAAGGGGACCAGCACCGTAGACGTCGACCCCGACGAGGTCGCCGAAGGCATGGAGCTGCCCGGTGCGGACCTCTCCGGCGAGGAGCTCGCAGTGCGGGTTCTGCCGCGCCAGGCCGACGAGTTCACCTGCTCGCGCTGCTTCCTGGTGCACCACCGGAGTCAGCTCGCCGAGCAGCGCAAGGGGCAGCTCGTCTGCAAGGAGTGCGCCGCCTGAGCCCGGCGCGCTCCTTTCCTCGAATGCCTCGAACGGCTGACGCCGCGGCATGTGATGCGTCTCCGGGACGCTCTCCCGGAGACGCATCGTCCTTTGCGCCTTCACACTCCGCGTTGTTGTTTTCCGTGATTCGCGATCCGATTGCACGCGTCGCGCGGCCGGGCCCGGGAATGCTCCGGGACGGGCCCCGGGTGCGGGAGGCCGCCGGCGGCGCCGCCTTCCGCACCGGAGGCGCCGCCGGCAAAGCCGCGGCGCGCCGCCCGTCCGGAGGGGAGCAGAACGTGTCCGAGGACGCTGCTGGAGACCGCGAAGACCACGGCGGGCGCCGCCGGCCGGGCGGTGCGGACCCCCCGAGCGGTGGCGGAGCCGAAGCCGTAGAGCCCGGCGGCGAGATCGCCGTGGTCGGCGGCGAGGATATCGGCGCCCTGGTCGGCGCGATCCTCGACGAGGACCCGGCCGACTCCCGGCGCCGGGCGGGGCTGCTGCGCCGGCTCGCCGCGGAACTGGCGGCCCGTGCGCGCTCGGCGCGCAGCACGGGCGCGGCCCGCGGCCGCTGGCTGGCCGACGTGTTCGCCAACGAGATCGCTCCCCGCATCCCGGTGCGCGATCGCGCGACCCTCCTCGCGCACTACCGCGGCCTGGAGGGCGAAGAGCTCGCCGACGCGCTGGTGCGCAGCGCTACGCGCGCCACCACCGCCGTGGGCGCCGCCGGCGGGGCGCTGGCCGCGGTGCAGTTCACCGCACCGCCCCTGCTGCTGACGGCGCCGGCGCAGCTCGTGGCCGAGACGGTCGTGGTGGCCTCCGTCGAGGTCAAACTCATCGCCGAGTTGCACGAGGTCTACGGCGCACCCGTGTCGGGCTCGACCCTGCAGCGCACCACGGGCTATCTCGGAGCGTGGGCGCGCAAGCGCGGCATCGACCCGGTCAACGCCCCCGAGGCGCTGCCGGCGACGCTGGGCGCGGCCGCCAGAACGGCGCTGCAGCGCCGCCTCATGCGGCTGCTGGGGCGCCACATGACCACGCTGGGCCCCTATCTCACGGGCGCGGTCGCGGGGGGCACGCTCAACCGCGCGGCCACCCGCGGGCTGGCCGCGTCGGTGCGCGCCGACCTGCGCGCCCGCGGGCTGTCGGCGCCGACGGACGCGGGCCTGGGCGGCCGGGCCGCCGCAGGCGAACTTCCCGACGGCGGCCGCTGACGGAACGCGCGCCCGCCGGCGAGGCGGCAGTCAGGGCCCCTCCGGCGGGCACACGGCGGCTCCGGCCGCCCTCACGCCTCGTCGGCGTCGGCGCCGTCGCCGGAACCGACGAACCGGCGGTGGGCGGCGCGCACCGCCAGGACGCGCGTCACCTCCATGCCGACTCCGGTGACCACGGCCCATCCCAGGGCCTCGCTCAGCTTGACCTCGGGGGCTTCGGGTTCTGTGGGCGGAGCCTTTCCGGTGGCCTGGGTCCAGGCGAACGTCAGCGCTTTCCGGGCGACGAACGCCGCCGCCAGAGCGGTGACGCTGCCGACGACCTGCGTGGCGAAATCACCGTTCTTCTTCTTAGCCATCTGTCGGATCGCTTCCCTTCTAACCTTCCTGGCGGCGCGGCCGCGTCGAAGCGGCCGCCCACCCGCCCACCGCCCGGGAGCCGTGGCCCGCGGGCCGCGGGCCCTGCGACGCGCCGCGAACCGGCGCGTGCGCCCGGACGGAATCCTTTCACGCCCGGCGGGCCCCGCCCCCGCCGACGCGGGGCGCGTCGCACCGCGGGGCCGACCCGCACGGGAGCCCCGAGGGGGACACGCGGATCACGGGCCGCTGCGGTCGGGGATTCGCGGAGCGAACACGGCCGCCGAGCCTCTACCATGTTGGCCATGACCAACCGCTCTCGTTCCTTCCGTGTGCCCGACAAGCCTTCGCTCGACGGTCTCGAGGCGAAATGGGTCGACGTATGGGACGAATCGGGCGTCTATCACTTCGACCGCACCAAGAGCCGCTCCGAGATCTACTCGATCGACACCCCGCCGCCCACCGTCTCCGGTTCCCTGCATATCGGACACGTCTTCTCCTACACCCACACCGATACCCTCGCCCGCTTCCAGCGCATGCGCGGCAAGTCGGTCTTCTACCCGATGGGCTGGGACGACAACGGGCTGCCCACCGAGCGCCGGGTGCAGAACTACTACGGTGTGCGCTGCGACCCCAGTGTGGCCTACGACCCCGACTTCACGCCGCCGGCCAAGCCCGATCCCAAGCGGCAGGTTCCCATCTCGCGGCGCAACTTCATCGAGCTGTGCGACGTGCTCACCGTCGAAGACGAGAAGGTCTTCGAGGACATCTGGCGCCGACTGGGACTCAGCGTCGACTGGCGCTACTCCTACGCCACCATCGACGACAACGCCCGTGCCACGTCCCAGCGCGCGTTCCTGCGCAACCTCGCCCGCGGCGAGGCCTACATGGCCGAGGCACCCACGCTGTGGGACGTCACCTTCCGCACCGCCGTGGCCCAGGCCGAGCTGGAGGACCGCGAACGCACCAGCGCCTTCCACAAGGTCGCCTTCCACCGCGACGGCGGCGATCCCGTCGTCATCGAGACGACCCGCCCCGAGCTCCTGCCCGCCTGCGTCGCGCTGGTCGCCCACCCCGACGACACCCGCTACCGGGACCTCGTCGGCCACACCGTGCGCAGCCCCGTCTTCGGCGTCGAGGTCCCGGTCAAGGCGCACCGCCTCGCCGAGCCCGACAAGGGCTCCGGTATCGCGATGATCTGCACCTTCGGCGACCTCGCCGACGTCACCTGGTGGCGCGAGCTGCAACTGCCCACCCGGCCGGTCGTCGGCTGGGACGGCCGCATCGTCGCCGAGCCGCCCGAGGCCGTCGCCGCAGCGGGCGGGGAAGACGCCTACGCCCGCCTGGTCGGGGCCACCGTGCACACCGCCCGCGAGCGCACGGTCGAGATGCTGCGGGAGTCCGGCGACCTGCTCGCCGAGCCCGAGCCCACCACGCGGCCGGTGAAGTTCTACGAAAAGGGCGACAAGCCGCTGGAGATCGTCACCACCCGGCAGTGGTACATCGCCAACGGCGGGCGCGACACCTCCGTGCGCGAGGAGCTGCTGGCGCGCGGGCGGGAGCTGGACTGGTACCCCGACCACATGCGCTCGCGCTTCGAGCACTGGGTCGAGGGCCTCAACGGCGACTGGCTGATCAGCCGCCAGCGCTTCTTCGGCGTGCCGTTCCCCGTCTGGTATCCGCTCGACGGCGGCGGCAACCCCGACTACGATTCCCCGCTGCTGCCGGACGAGTCCCGGCTGCCCGTCGACCCCAGCTCCGACGCTCCCGAGGGCTACACCGAGGACCAGCGCGGCACGCCGGGCGGATTCACCGGTGACCCCGACATCATGGACACCTGGGCCACGTCGTCGCTGACCCCGCAGGTCGCCGGAGGCTGGGAGCGCGACCCCGACCTCTTCGAGCGGGTCTTCCCCATGGACCTGCGTCCCCAGGGCCAGGACATCATCCGCACCTGGCTGTTCTCCACGGTCGTGCGCGCGCACTTCGAACACGGCAGCCTGCCCTGGCAGGGCGCGGCCGTCTCCGGGTGGATCCTCGACCCGGACCGCAAGAAGATGTCGAAGTCGAAGGGCAACGTCGTCACGCCCATCGACCTGCTGGAGAAGTACAGCTCCGACGCCATCCGCTACTGGGCGGCCAGCGGCCGCCTCGGTGCCGACACCGCGCTGGACGAGGGCCAGATGAAGGTCGGCCGGCGGCTGGCCATCAAGATCCTCAACGCGAGCAAGTTCGCGCTGTCGGTGGCCGGCGAAAGCACCCCGGCCGATCCGGCGGCCGTCACCGAGCCGCTGGACCGCTCGATGCTGGCCGCGCTCGCCGACGTCGTCGAGGACGCCACGTCGGCCTTCCAGGCCTACGACCACACACGCGCTCTGGAACGGGTCGAGCGGTTCTTCTGGGAGCTCTGCGACGACTACCTGGAGCTGGTCAAGGCCCGCGCCTACGACACCTCCGCACCGGCCGCCGCATCGGCCCGCGCGGCGCTGCTGATCGCCCTCTCGGCGCTGCAGCGCCTGTTCGCACCCTTCCTGCCCTTCGTCGCCGACGAGGTGTGGAGCTGGTGGAACGAGGGGTCGGTGCACGGCGAATCCTGGCCCGACGCCGGGGAGTTCCGCGCCGCCGCCGGTGCGGGCGACCCCGCCGTGCTGGCCTCCGCCTCCGAGGTGCTGCGCATGGTCCGCAAGGCCAAGTCCGAAGCCAAGCTGTCCATGCGCGCGGAGATCGATCAGGTGGCGGTGCGCGGAAAGAACGTCCACCACGTGCGGCTGGCCGGCGACGACCTGGCCGCGGCCGGGCGCGCAGCCCGGCTGGATCTGGAGGCCACCGACGAGACCGACCTCCGGGTCGAGGTCAGTCTGCCCGCGGCCGACTAGACCGGCGGCGGCGCGGGACGGTCCACGCCGTCGCGCTCCCGCGCCGCCGGACCGCGCCACCGGACCGCGCAGCCGGGCCGCCCCGCCGACGCCGCGGTGCGGCCCGGCCCCCGGTCGGCGTCCGACCCAGGCTCCGCACCGCGATAAGCTCGCTCAGTGTGAGTAACGGAACCCGCAGCGGCGGTGGGATCGAGATCCCCATCCACCGCCTCGACCCCGACCTGCCACCGCCGGCCTACGCACGCCCCGGCGACGCCGGCGCCGACCTCGTCACGACCGAGGACGTCGTCCTGGACCCGGGGCGGCGAGCCGTCGTCGGCACCGGAATCGCCGTCGCGCTGCCCGAGGGCTACGCAGGATTCGTGCACCCCCGTTCGGGGCTCGCGGCCAAGTACGGGGTGACGCTGGTCAACGCGCCCGGCACCGTCGACGCCGGCTACCGCGGCGAGATCCGGGTGACCCTGCTCAACACGGACCCCCAGACCCCGGTCAAGCTCGCACGCGGCGACCGCATCGCCCAGTTGGTCGTCCAGCGCGTGGAGCGGGCGGAGTTCCGCGAGGTCGACGCGCTGCCGGAATCCGTGCGCGGTGCGGACGGCTTCGGCTCCACGGGCGGCCACGCGGCGCACAGTTGACCACGACCAGCATTCCCGGTGCCGCATCCGCCGCCGGGGACGACCAAGCGGGAGAGGTGTAAGGCGTGTTCGGACGCCGACGCAAGAAGAAGGACGGCCAGGGCGCCGACGACACCGCCGAGACCCCCGGCGCGGGCGGCTCCGAGGTCGACTTCGCCGGTCGGCCCGAGGACCCGCCGGACCCGGAGAAGGACGCCGACCGCCACCGGGCGAACGGCCCCTGGGATTTCACGGAGCAGGTTCCCGATGCCCAGCGCATGGACCTCGGGTCGGTGCGTATCCCCGTAGGGTCGGGCATCGAGGTCCAGGTCAACGTCGCCCAGCAGCAGAACCGCATCATCGGCGTGACCCTGCGTACGCAGGGGTCGGCGCTGCAGGTGCAGCCCTTCGCCGCGCCCAAGTCCAGCGGGGTCTGGGAGGAGATGTGTGCGGAACTGCGTTCGCAGGTGACGTCGCAAGGCGGCAAGGTCGAGGACTTCGAGGGCACCTTCGGTCCCGAGCTGCGCGCGGTCGTTCCGGTCACGGGCAAGAAGGACGACGAGGGCCGCCAGATGGGCGAACGTGTGCGCTTCATCGGCGTGGACGGGCCGCGCTGGGTACTGCACGGGGTGATCCGCGGCGAGGGGGCGTCCAAGGCCGAAGCGATGGCCGAGGTCGAAGAGCTGTTCCAGCAGATCGTGGTGGCCCGCGGCGACACCCCGATGCCGCCGCGCGAGATGCTGCCGATCGTCGTGCCCCAGGAGATCCAGCAGCAGATGGCCCAGTCGGCGGCCCGGCGCAACCGCGCCGAAAGCGACGGGCAGGCCCCGGCCGGCGGCGGGCAGGCCGGCGACGGCGGAGAGGCCGGCGGCCGGTCCGCCTCCTGACGTGCTGCCCCGGGAACTCGGGAGCGCGGCCGGCGAGAACCCCGCGCCCGGCGGGACCGGGGCCGGCCGCGCCGCCGGAAATCCGGGTGCGGCGGCGGGTAGCGCGTCACTACCGTGGTCGGATGCTCATCAGACGAGAGACCGCCGCGGTACGCGCGGTGACCGCCGCCGCCTTCGCGGCGAACGTGCCCGCCGGCGCCCCGGCGGGCACCGAACCGGTCGAGGCGGTCCTGCTGGAGCGGCTGCGTGCTGACCCGGGCTGGCGGCCGGAGTACTCGCTGGTGGCCGTCGGCGCCGCGGCCTCGGACGGGGGCGCGGAATCCGCCGGCTCCAGCGGATCGGGAGCGGTGACCGGCCACGTCGTGTGCACCCGCGGGTACGTGGGAGCGGCCCCGGCACCGGGGCGCGTTCCGCTATGCGGAGCCTTTCGACCGGCTGTCGGAGTAGGCGGGCGGGCGGCGAGGCGTCATTCCCGGGCCGGTCCCGGGTCGCGGGGCTCGGCGACCGACCCCAGGAACAGCATCGCGGCCCGGCGGCGCAGCACGAAGGCGAACGGGCGGTCCGCGGCGAAGCGGACGGGCTTGCCGGTGACCGCGGCGACCGTGCGCATCACCACGGCCGTGGCGGCCGCACCTTCTGCGCCCTTCTCGTCCGCGCGCAGCACCGCCTCGTGGACGACCTCGTCGATGCGCAGCGGGCGCGGGGAGACGCCGGTGAGGTCGGCTCGGTCGGTAAAGGCCGTGGGGGCGCCCGCGGCGGCCACGGGCTGCGACAGCGCCGAGCGGGAGCGTGCTTCGAAGCGCGGCATCGAGAGGTCGACGTCGGCGGGGGCCGCGCGGTCGTAGAGCTCCGCCAGCGCGTCGGGCGTCGGAGCGGTGCCCCGTTCGGGGCGGTCGGGCAGCAGCACGTCCATGGCGAGGTCGTGGACCGCCGGCAGCGTCGCCATGCGCCAGCCCGCCGCCGCTGCGTAGGGGCGGCGCGCCCGGCTGCGCATCATGGGCACCCGTCGCCGGCCCGAGGGGGAGCGGAAGGGTTTGGGCGCGGTCGCCGCGGTGTCGAAGGGCTCGGACCAGCGCATGCGCACCCACAGCGCGTTGAGCAGCAGTGCCTGGGTGGAGGTGGCTACGTCGCCGGGCAGCAGCGGTTCCTCGATCAGGCCGCGGGTGACGTCGGCGGCCTCGGCGTTGGCCTGCCGGCGCACGCGCTCGGGATCGCCGGCGAAGTCGGCGGTGTGCACCGCCGAGCCGGGCCGGGCGCGCACGGCGGCGTCGAACTCCGCGAGCAGCGGGAGATCGTCGCGGATCCACAGGGCGGTCGAGGCCGCGAGTTCCGGCCCCGGGGACACGGCGTCGTCGAGCGCGGCGAGATGCCCGCGGATGTCGCGGCCCAGCAGCTGTTCGAGTTCGCGGCGGGTGGTGCCGCGCGCGCCGGTGGCCACCAGCCCCAGCGCGCCGGCGACCGACAGCGGTGACCACGCCCGTTCCCGCAGCCCCGCCTGCTCCAGCGCGGAGTCGAGCCGCAGAGCGAAGTCGCGGTGGTCGGGGCGCAGGGATACGGGCATCGCGCACACTCCAAGACGTCTGTCGGCGGGACACCGCCGACCGGCTCTGCGGCCAGGCTAACGCCCCGGCTCCCCGCGTCGCCGGGGGCCCTCGGCACCCGGAGTGGTCGAGGCGACGCATTCGGCGAGCGTCGACGCGAGATCGGCGGGCGCTTGATCTGAGCCTTCCGTCGAATGGGGAGCGCTTTCCGTGCCGTGCTCCACGGTGGCCGGCAGCGCGCAGGTGCGCGCCCACGCCGACGGCGGGGGCGGCACCGCCGTGGCCGACGTCGCCGCACGGCTGCGCGGCCTGGCCCGGATCCTGGCGAGCTGCCTCCTGCTCGCCGCGGTGGTCGTCGGCAAGCGCGGAGGCGCGTGCCCTCCGCGCACGACCACGGAGGCGGCCGCCGCCATCGGCCCGGGCGGTCCCGGGCGACACGGGCGGCGGACGCTTTTCCGGCGTATCCGCACGGCATAGGGGGCGGATGCGGACGTATCGCTGCGCAGCGCTGAATACCGCCGGCGCGTTGTTCTAGGGTGGAAGCCGTAGCCGACCCAGATCGGGAGCTGTATGACCGACCACGAGCGAGCCGCCGAGCCCGCCGATTCCGCCGGTGGGCGGACCGACGAGGCCTCCGGCGACTCCGACGAGGCGCCGGCGGCGCGCGAGCAGGTTTCGGAGCAGACGGTCGAGGCCGTCGTCCGCCAGCAGCTGTCCAAAGCCCTGGGCGGAAAGCGCGGCATGCTCGAAACCGCCGTGCCCACCCTGGGCTTCACGTTCTCCTACCTCGCGTTGGAGGACCTGCGCACGTCGCTGGCGATCGGGTTCGCACTCGCGATCGCGCTGGGGGCCGTGCGGCTGGTCCAGCGCTCCTCGGTGCAGTTCGTGGTCAACAGCCTCTTCGGGATGGCCATCGCCGCCGTCTTCGCGCTGCGCAGCGGCGAAGCCGAAGACTTCGCACTGCCCGGCATCATCTACAACGCCGTCTACGCGGTCGTGCTCACGCTGACCGTCCTCCTCCGCTGGCCGGCCATGGGGCTGCTGATCGGCGCGGTCACCGGCGACGTCACCGCCTGGCGCCGCAACCCCGCGGTCGTCACTCTCAGCTCCCGGCTGACCTGGCTGCTGGTGCTGCCGTGCGTGGTGCGCGTGGCGGTGCAGCTTCCGCTGTGGGCGGCCGAGAGTTACGGCGTGGCCAGCACCTTCGCGCTGCTGGGCATCTCCAAGATCGCGCTGGGATGGCCGCTGCAGGTGGCCGCGTTCGCCGGCATGGTGTGGCTGCTGGCGCGCGGGCGCACGCCGGTCGACTCCGACGACGCGTTCGCGGCGGCGGCCGACGCCGATGCCGAGTCCGACGACGCCCCGGTCGAACCGCGGGGGAGCTAGGCACCTTCCGGTCCGTGCCGGGCGGTTCCGTTGCCGCGTTCTTCCGCGAGTCGCGGTCCCCCGGGGCCGCACCGGAGCGCGGGAGGCCGGCGCCGCTCCGATCCCCGGCCCCGGTTGTGTCAGTCCTCGGCGGCCAGCAGCGCGCCGAGTTCGTCGACCGAGGCGGCGCTGCTGAGGAACACCAGGTCGTCACCGCCCTGCAGCGGGGTTTCCGGATCCGGTTCGCGGGCGCGGCCCTCGCGTACCAGGGCGACCAGCACGATGCCCTCCGGCAGCTTCGGCACCAGCTCACCCACCCGGCGTCCGCCGTGCGGAGAGCCCTCGGGGAGCGTGAACTCCAACAGGTCGGTCTGGGGCAGCGAGAGGGCGTTGACAGCATCGGCGCCCCCGTCCTCCTCGTCGGGCTCCTCGACCAGCGCCGCCATCATCCGCGGCGGCGAGACGGCCACGTCCACGCCCCAGGATTCGGAGAACAGCCACTCGTTGTGCGGGTCGTTGATGCGGGCGACGACCCGGCCGACTCCGAATTCGGTTTTGGCCAGCAGCGACACCACCAGGTTGACCTTGTCGTCGCCGCTGGCGGCGACCACGGAATCGAATCCGGCCAGCCGTGCGTCCTCCAGCGACGACAGTTCGCAGGCGTCGGCCAGCAGCCACTCCGCCCGCGGCAGCTCGTCCACCCCGATGGCGCGGGAGTCGTGGTCGATCAGCAGGACTTCGTGGCCGCTGCCGCTCAGCTCGGCCGCGATGGAGCGCCCGACGCTGCCGGCTCCGGCGATGGCGACGCGCATCCTAGCCTCCCTGCCTGTCGTCGCCCGCCTCGCCGAGGCGGGCCTGGATCCGGTCGATGTCCTCGGCACGGGTGAGTACGTGCAGCACGTCGCCGGCCTGAAGCGTCTCGTCGCCCCGGGGCAGCAGCACGTGCCCGGCCCGCACCAGGTAGGCCACACGCAGCGGGAAGGCGCCCTCCATCTGCTCGACGCGCCGGCCCACCCAGGAGCCGCTCAGCGGAGCCTCGGTCATCACCAGGCTGCCGGAGGGGTCGCGCCACAGCGGACCCACGTCCAGGCCCGGGGAACCGGGTACCAGCCGACGCAGGATGGTGTCGGCGGTCCAGTGCACGGTGCCGACCGTGGGGATGCCGAGGCGCTGGTAGACGGCGGCGCGCCGCGGATCGTAGATGCGCGCCGCGACGTTCTCGACCCCGAAGGTCTCCCGCGCCACCCGCGCGGTGATGATGTTGGAATTGTCGCCGCTGCTCACGGCGGCGAAGGCGGAGGCCGACTCGATGCCGGCCGCCACCAGCACGTCGCGGTTCTGGCCCGCGCCGCCCACGGCGGCCTTGGCGGTGGCCGGACGCAGTCTGCGGAACGCCTCGGGCGCCTGGTCGATCACGGCGACCGTGTGGCCCCGGTCCTCAAGCGTGTGGGCGAGCGTGGAGCCCACACGCCCGCATCCCAAGATCACGATGTGCACTGCTCACTCGCTTCTGCCGTCGCTGCACGGGCCGGGCGCGGGTGCCGCCCGCCCCTGGGCGACGGTATACCCATATGGGCGTGTGCGGGAGCGGGCGCGGCGGCCGGAGCGGGGTATCCCGCAGCGCCTGTCGGGTGCGCACGCTCGGCTACAGTGGGCTGCGATGGGCGGTGGCGCTGCGTGGGGGGTCACCCGCGCGAAACCCGTACCCACCACCCACCGTCTCCCGGAGGTCGTCTGCGTTGAGTCCTGCCCGAAATCCCGATACCGCCGCGAGCGAAGCGGCCGCCGGCCTGGTCGGCACCGAGCTGGAGCTGCGCGTGGACGGGGTCGCCCACGGCGGCTGGTGCGTGGGACGCGACGGCGAGCGCGTCGTCTTCGTCCGGCACACGCTGCCCGGCGAGCTGGTGCGCGTACGGGTGACCGAGGAGACCGCCCGGTTCCTGCGTGCCGACGCCGTCGAGGTGCTGGAGGCGTCGCCCGACCGCGTCGAGGCGCCCTGCCCCTTCGCCGGACCCGGCAAGTGCGGCGGCTGCGACTGGCAGCACGCCTCGCTGGAGGCCCAGCGCCGGCTCAAGGGCCACGTGGTCTCCGAACAGCTGCGCCGCATCGCCAAGATCGACCGCCGGGTGGAGGTCGAGGAGATGCCCGGCGCCCCCGACGGGCTGGGCTGGCGCACCCGTGTGCGTTACGCCGTCGACGACGAGGGCCGCGCGGGGCTGCGCCGACACCGCTCGCACGAGATCGAGCCGATCGACCGCTGCCGCATCGCCCACCCGCGCGTCGACGAGCTCGGCGTGACCGAGTTGGAGTGGCCGCGGATGCGCGACGTGGAGGCGATCGCCTCCGCCACCACGCGCGACACCGCTCTGGTGGTCAATCCCGACGGCGCCAAGCTGCCCGCGCTGCCCGAGCCCAAGGCCTCGTCGGCGGTGCTGCGCCGTTTCAGCAACGGCCGGGTGCAGCAGGTGCGCGGCCGCCGCCACATCCGCGAGCAGGTGGGCGAGCGCGAGTTCCGGGTCAGCGCCGGCGGGTTCTGGCAGGTGCACTCCTCGGCGGCGCGGGTGCTGTCGGAAGCCGTCGTCGAAGCGCTGGCGCCCGAACCCGGCGAGACCGGGCTGGACCTCTTCTGCGGCGCAGGCCTGTTCGCCGCCGGACTGGCCGAGGCTGTGGGGCCCGAGGGGCGGATGCTGGGCGTGGAGAACGACGCCGAGTCGGTCCGCGACGCCCGGTACAACCTGCGCGACATGCCCTGGGTGCGGGTGGCCCACGCCGACACCGACGCGCAGCTGCGCGAGTGGGTGGACATGCGCGTGGACTTCGCCGTGCTGGACCCGCCGCGCACCGGCGCCGGCACCGTCGTGGCGCGCCAGCTGTCCGAACTGCGCAATCGCCGGGTGGCCTACGTCTCCTGCGATCCGGCGACGCTGGCCCGCGACCTGGCGGCGTTCATCGAAGAGGGCTATGAGCTGACCGAGCTGCGCGCTTTCGACTCCTTCCCGATGACCCACCACGTGGAGTGCCTCGCGGTGCTGCGGCGCGACTGAGGGGCCCGTCGGGCCGCATCCGGCGCACACGCCGGGGACGGCCGTGCGTTTCGGTTCGGTCTGGGCGCCCGGCGGTACGACAATGGGTGCCATGCGCTTGAGGATCTTCACCGAACCGCAGCAGGGCGCCAGCTACGACGCGCAGCTGGCGGTGGCCAAGGCGACCGAGGACCTGGGGTTCGACGCCTTCTTCCGTTCCGACCACTATCTGAAGATGGGAGGCGTGGACGGCCTGCCCGGGCCGACCGACTCCTGGGTCACTCTCGCCGGACTGGCGCGGGAGACCACGCACGTGCGCCTGGGCACGCTGATGACCGCCGCGACGTTCCGCCACCCCGGCCCCCTCGCCATCTCGGTGGCCCAGGTGGACGCGATGAGCGGGGGCCGCGTCGAGTTCGGGTTCGGCGCCGGCTGGTACGAGGACGAGCACACCGCCTACGGGATCCCCTTCCCCGCCTCCGCGCGGGAGCGGTTCGACCGCTACGAGGAGCAGTTGGACGTCATCACCGGCCTGTGGGCCACGCCGGTGGGCGAGACGTTCCGCTACGAGGGGCGCCACTACCGCTTCGCCGAGGGGCCGGCGCTGCCCAAGCCGCAGCAGGAGCCGCGCCCGCCGGTGCTCATCGGCGGCACGGGCCCCACCCGCACGCCGCGGCTGGCGGCCGACCACGCCGACGAGTACAACGTGCCGTTCGCCGCGGTCGAGGACACCGCGGCCGCGTTCGGCCGGGTGCAGGCTGCGGTGGCCGCGGCCGGCCGCAGTGCGCCGATGGTCTACTCCGCCGCGCAGGTCGTCTGCTGCGGGCGCGACGAGTCCGAGTTCAAGCGCCGGGCGGCGGCGATCGGCCGCGATCCCGACGAGCTGCGGCGCGACGGGCTCGCGGGCAGCCCGGCCGAGGTCGTGGAGAAGCTCGGCCGGTTCCACGAGATCGGCTGCGAGCGCGTGTATCTCCAGGTGCTCGACCTGTCCGATCTGGACCACCTGGAGTTGATCGCGGCGCAGGTCTCGCGCCAGCTCCAGTAGTCGGGGGGCGATCGGGCCGTCCCGGCCCTCAGGGCGCCGGCGGAGCGGTGTCCTCGGGGCCGCGGGCCCGGTCGCCACCGCGCCGCGCGCCCGGTGCCGCCGCGTTCCGGCGGCGCCGGGCGCGCGCGGAGGCGTTCGGCCCGATCCCGGCGGCGAGCGTCAGGATCCCCAGCGGGATGGTCCGGTAGGGCGAGCCCGCGTCCGCCGCCTCGCCGGCGCCGGGCGAGAGCGACGTGATGGTCCCCCAGGCGGTCAGTGCGATTCCGCCGAGGACGAAAAAACGAGTGTGTCGCGCAGTGAGCGCATCGCGGGGGCTCTGAGAGGTCGGCGCGTCGGGTGGCGGAGGAGGAGGCGGGGTGCGCCGCGGCCCGGGTGTGCCGTACGCACCGTCCGGGCCGGGTCCGTGCCGGGTTCGGACGCGGCGCATCCGGCCGGCGTTCCCCGCCGGGGCGCCTCGGGGCGCGCAGCCGGTCCCGCGCCCGGCCTTCCACAAGGTAACTTGATGTCGAGATACTGTCTTGGATAGCTTGATATCGAGATAAAGTGAGGCGACAGGACGGGACGGGCCGCATCGGCCGCCCTCGCGCGCAGCCGTGCCACGTGCCGGGCCCCGGAATGCGCGCGGCGCCGGTGACCGCTCGGACACCGCTGGTAGAACGGGGGAACCGGCGTGCCGCGGGGTGGTGCCGCAGCGCACTCACGGCCATCTCGATAAGGGCAGCCTCAGTGATGTCCCGGCTTCTGCGTTACGGCAGGATTCCGGGAGAAAGTGGCGAGATCAGGAGGCAAACACCGTGTCCGCGAACAGCTTCGGCAGCCGTGACACGCTCCGCGTTGGCGAAGAGTCGTATGAGATGTTCCGCTTGGACGCCGTCGAAGGCTCCGAGCGGCTTCCCTACAGCCTCAAGGTGCTGCTGGAGAACCTGCTGCGCACCGAGGACGGCTCGAACGTCACCGCCGAGCACATCCGTGCCCTGGGCCAGTGGGACGCCCAGGCCCAGCCCACCGAGGAGATCCAGTTCACCCCCGCGCGGGTGATCATGCAGGACTTCACCGGTGTTCCGTGCGTGGTCGACCTGGCCACCATGCGCGAGGCCGTCGGCGAGCTCGGCGGCGACCCCGCGAAGATCAACCCGCTCGCGCCGGCCGAGCTGGTCATCGACCACTCGGTGGTGGTCGACATCTTCGGCCGCCCCGACGCCTTCGAGCGCAACGTCGAGATCGAGTACGAGCGCAACCATGAGCGCTACAAGTTCCTGCGCTGGGGCCAGACGGCCTTCGACGAGTTCAAGGTCGTCCCGCCCGGGACCGGAATCGTGCACCAGGCCAACATCGAACACCTGGCCCGGGCGGCCATGGTCCGCAACGGCCAGGTCTACCCCGACACCTGTGTGGGCACCGACTCCCACACGACCATGCAGAACGGGCTGGGCGTCCTCGGCTGGGGCGTCGGGGGCATCGAGGCCGAGGCCGCCATGCTCGGCCAGCCGATCTCCATGCTCATCCCCCGGGTGGTCGGATTCAAGCTGACCGGATCCCTGCGTCCCGGAACGACCGCCACCGACCTGGTGCTCACCGTCACCGAGATGCTGCGGGAGCACGGCGTCGTCGGCAAGTTCGTGGAGTTCTACGGCGACGGTGTGGCGTCGGTTCCGCTGGCCAACCGCGCCACGATCGGCAACATGAGCCCGGAGTTCGGCTCCACCGCGGCGATGTTCCCGGTCGACGAGGAGACCATCCGGTACATGGAGCTGACCGGGCGTCCGGAGTCGCAGACCCGGCTGGTCGAGGCCTACGCCAAGGAGCAGGGCCTCTGGCACGACCCCGCGCGCGAGCCGGTCTTCTCCGAGTACCTGGAGCTGGACCTCGGCGACGTCGTGCCGTCGATCGCCGGCCCCAAGCGGCCCCAGGACCGCGTCGCGCTGTCCTCGGCCAAGCCGACCTGGCGCCACGACGTGCAGAACTACGTCATCAGCCCGGTCGACGAGGCCTCCGACGAGTCGTTCCCCGCATCCGACGCCCCGGCCCGGCCCGACAACGGCCAGCGCCCGAGCAACCGGGTTCCGGTCACGCTCGCCGACGGCACCACGACCGAGGTCGACCACGGCGACGTGGTGATCGCCGCGATCACCTCCTGCACCAACACCTCCAACCCCTCGGTCATGCTCGGCGCGGCCCTGCTGGCCAAGAACGCGGTGGAGAAGGGCCTGACCAGCAAGCCGTGGGTCAAGACCTCGCTGGCGCCCGGTTCCAAGGTCGTCACCGACTACTACGAGCGCTCCGGTCTGACCCCCTACCTGGACAAGCTCGGGTTCAACCTGGTCGGCTACGGCTGCACCACCTGCATCGGCAACTCCGGGCCGCTGCCCGAGGAGATCTCCGCGGCGGTCCAGGACAACGACCTCGCCGTCACCTCCGTGCTCTCGGGCAACCGCAACTTCGAGGGCCGGATCAACCCCGACGTCAAGATGAACTACCTGGCTTCCCCGCCGCTGGTGGTGGCCTACGCCCTGGCCGGGACCATGGACCTGGACCTGACCACCGAGCCGCTGGGTACCGGCGTCGACGGCGAGCCGGTGTACCTGGCCGACATCTGGCCCGCGCCCGAGGAGATCGAAGAGGTCATGGCCTCCGCGATCGCCTCGGACATGTACGAGAGCGCCTACGCCGACGTTTTCGCCGGCGACGAGCGGTGGCAGTCCCTGCCCACGCCCACCGGCGACACCTTCGAGTGGGCCGACGATTCCACCTACGTGCGCAAGCCCCCGTACTTCGAGGGAATGGGCGCGAGCCCGGAGCCGGTCTCCGACATCTCCGGCGCCCGGGCCCTGGCCAAGCTCGGCGACTCGGTCACCACCGACCACATCTCGCCGGCCGGCGCCATCAAGCCCGACAGCCCGGCGGGCCAGTACCTCAAGGAGCACGGAGTCGCCCGCAAGGACTTCAACTCCTACGGTTCCCGGCGCGGCAACCACGAGGTGATGATCCGCGGGACCTTCGCCAACATCCGCCTGCGCAACCACCTCGCGCAGGGGACCGAGGGCGGATACACCCGCGACTTCACCCAGGCCGCCGACCCCGCCGACGCGCCCGTCACCTACATCTACGACGCGGCGCAGAACTACGCGGCCCAGGGCACCCCGCTGGTGGTGCTGGGCGGCAAGGAGTACGGATCGGGCTCCTCGCGCGACTGGGCGGCCAAGGGCACCCGCCTGCTGGGCGTGCAGGTGGTCATCGCCGAGTCCTACGAGCGCATCCACCGCTCCAACCTGATCGGCATGGGCGTGCTGCCGCTGCAGTTCCCCGCGGGCCGGTCGGCCGACTCGCTCGGGCTGACCGGCGAGGAGACCTACTCCATCACCGGTATCACCGAGATGAACGAGGGCGGCGTGCCGTCCACCGTCAAGGTCGCCACCGACACCGGGGTCGAGTTCGACGCCGACGTGCGTATCGACACCCCCGGCGAGGCCGGCTACTACCGCAACGGCGGCATCCTGCAGTACGTGCTGCGCCAGCTCATCGACGAGTAAGGGCGCGTTCCGCCCGCGGCCGCCCGGCCGCATGAGGACATCCCGGGGCCGCCGTCCGTCACATACGGGCGGCGGCCCCGGCGGTATCCGGCACCGGCCCCGCGACCGGGCCGCGGGGTCTGCTCGCCGGCCGCCCGGGCGCCCCTGCGGGGGCGGACCCGTGACCGGGCGCCCGCCGCCGTGTCCTCAGCGTCGGGTGCCGGCGACGCTTCCGGTGGTCGCCCCGGTGGGGTCGACGGCGATGCAGGTGGCCTCGCGGCCGTCGAGAGCCGTGGCCATCTCGAATTCGGACTGGGGGAGTCCGGTGCCGACGTAGTGCTCGAACTCGTAGCCGCACTCCGTGTCGGCCGTGGCGCCCAGTTCGTCCTCGCTCAGCTGGTCGCCGTCCGGTATCGCGATGCGGGCGTAGATCTCGCCGTGGTGGGGCCGGTCGCAGGCGGTGGGAGTGAAGTCGGCGATCCCGCCGCTGCCCGCGTCGCCGTCCAGGCAGGTGCCGACGTCGAGGCGGTAGACACTGTCCGACGGGACGGCGAAGGGATTCACGGCGCAGCCCGCCAGTACGGCGGCGGCCGCAACGGAGCAGGCGCCGGCGGTGCGCGTGACGCGCGGTCCTGGTGTCGAAGGCATGGGGGTCTTCCTTCGGTCGGGGGAGGGGAGCCGGGGCCGTGCTCCGGCGCTCGTGGGAGGCGGCGGCGGTGCGCTGCGACCTCCGGAGCGAGTGTAGAGACTCCCGCTGTCCGGCGTCCGCGGCACCCCGCCGCCCCGCGCCCCTGCGGAACCCGTGCCTAGAGCTCGACCTTCATCGGTTCTTCACTCGGCTCGGGCATGCCGCCCGCCGGTTCCAGGCTGATTCCCAGCTGCCGGGCGGATCCCATGTCCCCGGCCATCCCCGAGTACATGCCCGCCCCGGAGCGCTCCAGCATCCCGGCCGAGCGCATCCCCGAGTCGTCGACGTACCACATCTGGTAGTCCATGTCCTCCGGCGGCACCGGAAGGCCCTTGACCATGATCATCACCGTGTCGTTGCGGTCGGAGGTGAACACGGTCGCCTGCGCCCGGCTGTGGCTGACCGGCTGTTCGGCCATGCTGGTGTCGGACGAGGCCAGCAGCGCCTCCACCTCGGCCGTGTGCTCGCTCATCTCCGCCATGCGCTGCTGCATGGACACGATCGTCGCGCCCAGCACCACGGCGAGCACAGCGCAGGCCGCGGCCAGCAGCCACGGGAGCCGACCGCCGCGCCGGCGGGAGGCCGTGTCGAGGACCCGGGCGCCGCCGTCGGCGCCGCCGCCCGGGTCGGAGCCGCGTCCGCCGTCGCCGCTCTCGGCCTCCGGCCGGGAGTCGGACGTGTCCGGCGGCAGGGGGCGTACGTCGGACACCGCCGCGCGCAGCCGCTCCCAGACCGCCTCGGGCGGGCGCTCGGCCTGCGCGTAGGCCAGCCGTACCGTCGTGGCGCGGAATTCGCCCAGGTCGCGTCGGCAGTCGGCGCACTCGTCGACGTGGCGCCGCGCGCGTTCACGCTCCGCGCCGCTCAACGCGTCGACCGCATAGGCGGCTGTCAGTCCGTGCACATCGTGCTCCCGGGCACTCACACCATCACCCCCAGGCAGTCGCGCAGCCGGATCAGCCCGTCGCGCAGACGGCCCTTCACCGTGGTCAGCGGCACCCCCAGCAGCTCGGCGGTTTCGCGCTGGGTGTAGCCGGTGTAGTAGGTCAGCCGCACCGCCTCGTTCTGCACCTCGGTCAGCCGGTGCAGGCAGCGGCGCACCTTCTCCCGCTCCAACCGGTGCTCCACCTGCTCGGCGACGTCCTCGGGCGGGGACGACTCCGGCGCCATGCGGCCGGCGGCCTCCATGCGGGTGGCCGCCGACTGCTCCGCGCGGACCCGGTCCACGGCGCGGCGGTGGGCCAGAGTGAGCACCCAGGCGCGTATGCCGCCCCGGCCGGGGTCGAAGCGTGCGGCCAGGCGCCACAGCTCGGTGAACACCTCCTGGGTCACCTCCTCGGCCTGGGCCCGGTCCAGCAGGACACGGCGGGCGAGACCGAACACCGGGCCCGCCAGCTCGCGGTAGACCTCTTCGAACGCGTCGAGTTCACCCAGGGCGGTGCGCTGCAGCAGAGCGACCAGTCGGCGCTCGTCGTCGGGACCGCCGGTGCCGCCCGCCGCGCTGCCGGCCGACTGCTTGCGGTCCGGCGGCTGCGCCGGTATCGCGTGTTCCACTCGTGCCACCGTCCTCGGCTCCGACACCGTTCGTCGTATCCATTCCAGTCTGCGTTCGGAGCCGGTCCGGCCGCGGCGACCGCGCCGCCCCACCCGCACCACGAGTGTTATATTTCCGTTATCGAAGCCGGGGTCTCCATGCCGGATGCGGATCCGAAGCAGGGGCGTGTCTGATCATGAAACCACTCCGCCGACGGAACCGTCGGCCGCGCAGCCGGTGCAGCGCCCCCGCCCGCGTGTCGGCGCGCTGTGCGGGCTCGTCGCCGCCGGCGCCGCCCTGGGCACGGCCGAGGTCGCCGCGGCGTTCCTCCGGCCCGACGCCACCCCGCTGATCGCGGTCGGGCAGGCGGTCATCGACCTCACGCCGCAGGAGCTGCGGGAGTTCGCGATCTCGGCGGTAGGCGAGGCCGACCGGCCGCTGCTGGTCGCCGGAACGGCGGTGCTGCTGGCGCTGCTGGCGGCGGCGACCGGCGTCGGCGCCCTGCGGCGGCCGCTGATCGGAGACGCCGGCATCGCGGCACTGGCCGCGGTCTCGCTGGCCGCCGCGCTCACCCGGCCCGAAGCCGACGCGCTGTATGCCCTGCCGTCGGCGGCGGGCGGTGCTGTGGCACTGGTCCTGCTGCGCGTGCTGGTGCGCACCGCACCGGTGCGGGCGGCCGACGCCCTCGCCTCCGGGCAGGAGGCCGCCGGAGCGTCCGCCGCGCCGGCGGCCGAGCCCGCCCGGCCTCCGGAGACCGCGGAATCCTCGGAGGCGCCTGAAGCCGCTGAGGCTCCGGAGGCGCCTGAAGCCGCTGAGGCTCCGGAGGCCGCGACGGTCACCGGTGCCGCCGAGCGTGCCGCGCCCGCTGCGGACACGGCGGGCGCGCCGCCGAGAGGCCCCGCTTTCGACCGCCGCAGGTTCGCGCTCCTGGCGGGCGGCGCGGCCCTGGCCTCGGCCGGCGCCGGTGCCGGCGGGCGCTGGTGGGCCGCCTCGCGGGCGGGGGGAGAGGCGAGCCGGGAAGCGGTCCGGCTGCCCCGCCCCGATTCCCCGGCGCCGCCGCTGCCCGACGGGGCCGAACTCGACGTGGACGGGCTGAGCCCGTTCTTCACTCCCAACGGCGACTTCTACCGGGTCGACACCGCCCTGTCGGTGCCGCGCGTCGACGCCACCCGCTGGCGCCTGCGCATCCACGGGCGCGGAGCGCGCGAGGTCGAATACACCTACGCCGACCTGGTGGAGCGCTCCGACCTGGCCGAGCGCGACGTCACCCTGGCGTGCGTATCCAACCGGGTCGGCGGTACCTACGTCGGCAACGCCCGCTGGATCGGCGTACCGATCGCCGCACTGCTGCGCGAGGCGGGGGTGCGCCCTCCCGGCGAGGGCGGCCCGGCCGACCAGCTCGTGTCGCGCTCCACCGACGGCATGACCATCGGGACGCCTGTAGAAGCGCTGATGGACGGCCGCGACGCGCTCCTGGCGCTGGGGATGAACGGTGCGCCGCTGCCCGCCGAGCACGGCTTTCCGGCGCGGGTGGTGGTTCCGGGCCTCTACGGCTACGTCTCGGCGTGCAAATGGGTCGATGACATGGAACTCACCACCTTCGACGCCTTCGACGCCTACTGGATACCGCGCGGCTGGTCCCAGCGGGCGCCGATCAAGACGCAGTCGCGCATCGACACCCCCCGCGAAGGTGCGCAGGTGAGCGCGGGCGCCCTGCCGATCGCGGGGGTCGCCTGGGCCCAGCATGTCGGTGTCGACGGCGTCGAGGTGCGCATCGACGACGGCCCGTGGCGGGCCGCGCGCCTGGCCGCCGAGGACACCGCCGACACCTGGCGCCAGTGGGTCCTGGAGTGGGACGCCGAACCCGGCGACCACACCGTCAGTGTGCGTGCGACCGACAAGTCCGGCGCTACGCAGACCGCCGAGGAAGCGCAGCCGGCCCCCGACGGGGCCACCGGCCACCACACCGTGGCCGTGACGGTCACCTGAGCGGCGTCGGCACAGCGCCGGCGCCGCTCCACCCGCCCCCGCGGGGCCGCAGCGGCCCCGCGGGCCGCGCCCGCCGCGTCCGGCGGCGGGCGCACAGCGCAACCGTAGGAACACGTATCGAACGCGAGGAGACACCCATGCCCACCGCATCGCTGAGCACCCTGCGCCGCCTGGTAGCCGTCGGAGCCCTCGGCCTGGCCGCCGTGTTCTCGCTGGCCGCCTGCAACGACGGCGAAGGCGGAAGCGGCGACGAAGTCACCACCGAGCAGGACGGCGCCGAGCAGCAGGGCGAGTCCGGCGACGAGGACATGGAAGACGAGGGCGGCGACGAGCAGATGGAGGACGGCGAGGACCCGTCCATGGACGGGGAGTCCGGGGACGGCATGGACGAGGGCGGCGACGAGCAGATGGAGGACGGCGAAGACGCGTCCATGGACGGGGAGTCCGGGGACGGCATGGACGAGGGAGACGAGATGGACGGCGAGGAGGAGATGGACGACCGGTAGGACCGGATGCGGGGCCTGCGGTGCCGCCCGCGGGCCCCGCCCGTCGCCGCCGGCGTGCTCGTCGCACCGGCGGCGGCCCGGCGGCGACGGGCGCCGGATTCACGGATTGTCGATGATCAGGCCGGCGTGTTCGGCCACGCGGTGGCCGGTGTAGAAGTCCTCCTCTTGGCGCGCCCACAGATGCCGGTACGGGGCGTAGTCGGCGGCGTCCTCGCGTGCGTCCAGCCGCGCCGCCCGAACAGCGTCCGGGGCGCCGACCCACGCCAGCAGGGACAGGAACGGGCGCAGTCGCCGGGCGCCGGAGCCGCAGCCTTCGATCACCAGCAGGTCCTGTACGGGTGTGTACTGCCATTCGCCGGGAGTGCCGCGCTCCCAGTCGTAGCGCTGCCAGTGCGGGTTTCCGCCGTGCGCCACGGGCTCCAGGATCCATGCGCGGACGAGGGGCACCGCGGCCTCCAGGCCTTCCCAGCCGGGGTAGAGGTCGTCCATATGCAGCAGCGGGCAGCCGGCCTCTGCGGCGATGCGCCCGGCGAGCACGGACTTTCCCGCTCCTGAGCGGCCTTCGACCGCGAGCACGCGGCACCGCCCCGCCCGGGCGGGGGAGTTCCGCAGCGCTCGGGCCGCGCGCCGGCTCCAGCCGGGATCCTCGGCGCTGAGCACGGGAGGCGTCGGAGAACGGCGGCCGGACCCGGGCTCCCGCATTGAATTCACGTCTTGTAAGCTCCAGTTCACCAGCAGCGCCCGCCTTCACGCAGAGGAGAGGGACCCCGTGACCGACGCCGAGGCGACCCCCGGATCCCAGGCAGGGCTGCGGCGGGCCAACCAGCAGCGCGTGGTCGATGCGCTGCGCAGCGGAGGGACGCTGACCCAAGCCGGACTGGCCCGTTACACCGGGCTCTCACCGGCCAGTGTCTCCAACATCGTACGCAACCTGCGTGCGGCGGGTACGGTCTCGGTCCGCGAAACCTCCTCCAACGGACGGCGGGCCCGCGCGGTCACGCTGATCCGTCCCCCCGGCGCGGTCGTAGCGCTCGACTTCGCGCTGGACCGGCTCACCGCCGCCCTGGGCGACAGCGAGGGGGCGGTCCTGGCGCGCGAGAGCATCGCCTACGACGTCACCGCCGACCCCGACCGCGCCGTCCGCAGGGCGGTGTGGCTGGTGGAGACCCTGTTGACGCGCCTGAGGGTCGACCACGCCACCATCGCCGCGGTCACCGCGTCGGTGCCCGGCCCGGTCGACCTGGACACCGGCGAGATCGGAGCCATCACGTGCATGCCGCGGTGGGCCGGGTACCGGCCGGCTGCGGCGCTGTCGGCGCGGCTGCGCGTTCCGGTGCAGGCCGAGAACGACGCGAACCTGTGCGCGCTCGCCGAGATGCGCGGCGGTGCCGCTGCCGGGAGCGAGCACGTCATCTACGTCCGCATCAAGGAAGGCGTGGGCGCCGGCATCGTCGTCGGCGGCGACCTGTTCCGCGGTGCGGGAGGCACGGCCGGCGAGATCGGCCACATCGGCCTGGACGAGCGCGGCCAGGTGTGCCGCTGCGGCAACCGCGGGTGCCTGGAGACCGTGCTGGGTGCTCCCTACCTGCTGGGCATGGTGCCCCAGCAGGGCCAGCAGCCGCCGGCGAGCGTCGCGGAGCTGGTGGCGGCGGCCGATGAGGGCGATCCGGGCTCGCGCCGGGTGGTCGCCGAGGCCGGTGCCGCCCTGGGCCGGGGACTGGGCGTTCTTGCCAACACGTTCAACCCCGAGCTGGTGGTGCTGGGCGGAGACCTGGTCGAGGCGGGCGAGGCGCTGCTGGAGCCGGTGCGCCGCACCCTGGAACTGGGAACCCTGGGCAGTGCCCTGGCCCGGATGCGGATCGTGCGGGGAAGCCTGGACGACGACGCGGCGCTGCGCGGAGCGCTGGTGCTGGCGGCGACCGCAGCGGCCGAGGAGGCGCCGGCCTGATCCCGTAACGGGGCGGTGACCAGGTCGAACGTGTTCCGCGCGGGTAAAATCCCGGTGCGTTTCCCCGGGGGTACGGCAATCGGTGTAACTCCTGTGACCTGCGAATATTTCGGTTTCACCGGTTGAATGAAGTCCTCGTGACATTTCGGTTATGTGTTCAAGGCTTGACGTCAACGAGTGAACCAGCTTGACTTCACGGCATTGGTCCACCGAGTGATCCGACGCACAGACCCGTGTCGGACTTCCCCCAGGCAACGTGCTCGGGGGCCGCAAGAGGAGGTCAACCCGTTGAATAAGCGAAGCGGATCCATGTTCCGCGCCGCGGTCGGGGCGGCGGCGGCGCTGTCGCTGCTCGCAGCCGGATGCGGCGCCACTACCGACGGCGCGTCGAGCGGCGACGGCGGCGGCGACGCCAGCGTCGAGGAGGGCTTCAAGGTCGGACTGCTGCTGCCGGAGACGCAGACGGCGCGGTACGAAGAGTTCGACAAGCCCTACTTCGAAGAAGGGCTCAACGAGCTCTGCGAGAACTGCGAACTGCTCTACCAGAACGCAGACCAGGAGACCTCCAAACAGCAGGACCAGGCCGAGTCGCTGCTGACCTCGGGCGTGGACGTGCTGGTGCTGGACGCTGTCGACGCCGAGTCCGCCTCCGGCATCGTCCAGAACGCCCAGAGCCAGGACGTGCCGGTCGTCGCCTACGACCGCCTGGCCGAGGGCGGAGTCGACTACTACGTCTCCTTCGACAACCGGCGCGTGGGCGAGGTGCAGGGCCAGTCGCTGCTGCAGGCTCTGGACCAGAACGGCGGCGGCGAGGACAGCCAGATCGTGATGATCAACGGCTCGCCGACCGACCCCAACGCCGCCAAGTTCAAGCAGGGCGCGCACGACGTCCTGGACGGCCAGGTCGAGATCGCCAAGGAGTACGACACTCCCGAGTGGAATCCCGATGAGGCCCAGGTCGAGATGGAGCAGGCCATCACCGCGGTCGGCGCCGACGAGATCGACGGCGTCTACTCCGCCAACGACGGCATGGCCGCCGGCATCGTCGCCGCGCTGAAGGGCGCGGGCGTCGATGACCTGCCGCCCATCACCGGTCAGGACGCCGAGATCGCCGGCATCCAGCGCGTCATCTCCGGCGAGCAGTACATGACCGTCTACAAGGCCATCCGGCCCGAGGCCGAGGTCGCCGCCGAGATGGCGGTCGCTGCTGCCACCGGCGAAGAGTACGAGGGCAACGGCGAATACGGCACGACCGAGGTGGAGGACGGCAACGGCAACGAGATCAAGTCGGTCCTGATCGATCCGATCCCGGTGACCGTCGACGACGTCGAGGACACCGTGATCTCCGACGGCTTCTACACCGTCGAGGAGATCTGCACCGACCGCTACGCCGACACCGACTTCTGCCAGGACCTGCAGTAGGAGCGCGAACGGCAGACGTATAGGACGGGCGTCGGTCCGCTAACCGGCGCCCGTCCGCGCACGGGACCACACCAGACACGCGACTCCCGTCGTGGGCGCAGCCTAAAGGACAGGATATTGAGTAGACCAGTCCTGGAACTGTCCGGGATATCCAAGAGCTTCGGCGCCGTACAGGCGCTCAACCAGGTCGACCTCGCGGTCGACCCCGGCGAGGTCGTCGCCCTGCTGGGCGACAACGGCGCAGGCAAATCCACCCTCGTCAAAGTCATCGCCGGCGTGAACTCCGGTGACAGCGGGGACATCCTCTGGGAGGGCGAGCGGGTCGACATCCAGCGGCCCGCCGACGCCCAGCGCCTGGGGATCGCCACGATCTACCAGGACCTCGCGCTGTGCGACAACCTGGACATCGTCGCCAACCTCTTCCTCGGCGTCGAGAAGACGGCGTTCGGGGCGCTCGACGAGGTCGAAATGGAGCGGCGGGCCACGGAGCTGCTCGATTCCCTCTCGGTCAAGATCCCCAGCCTGCGGGTCCCCGTGGCCTCGCTCTCCGGCGGCCAGCGCCAGATCATCGCGATCGCCCGCGCGCTGCTGGGCGAGCCGAAGGTCGTCCTGCTGGACGAGCCCACCGCGGCCCTGGGCGTGGCCCAGACCGCACAGGTGCTCGACCTGCTGGAGCGGCTGCGCGACCGCGGCCTCGGCGTCATCCTCGTCAGCCACAACATGGCCGACGTCCGCGCCGTCGCCGACCGGGCGGCAGTCCTGCGCCTGGGCCGCAACGCCGGCGACTTCGGCGTCGAAGAGACCAGCTACGAGGAGATCGTGGCGGCTATCACCGGCGCCTCCGACAACCCGGTCTCGCGCCGCGCCTCGGTGACCCGGACGGAGGAAGCCTGATGGCACAGCAGACACCCGTCTCCAGCTCTGAGGAGAGCACCGGGGCGACCGCCTTCGACCGGGATCCGCGGCTGATGGTCACCCGCACCAGCCCCGCGAGCCTGCTCGCCGCACTCAAGCGGCGCATCCGCGGCGGCGAACTGGGCGCGATGCCGGTCATCGTCGGCCTCATCGCCATCTGCATCACCTTCCAGCTGCTGCACGAACGGTTCCTCTCGCCGCAGAACCTGTCCAACCTGACCGTGCAGGTGGCCGGTGTGGGCCTGATGACCACCGGCGTCATCATGGTCCTGCTGCTCGGCGAGATCGACCTGTCCATCGGGTCGGTGGCCGGCGCCTCGGCGGCCGTTCTCGCCGTGCTCGCGGTCCGGGTCGGCATTCCCGAATGGGCGGCGATCGTGGCCGCAGCGGCCACCGGTCTGGTCATCGGCATCGTGCACGGCACGCTCTTCGCCAAAGTCGGGGTACCGGCGTTCGTCGTCACCCTGGCCGGCCTGTTGGGCTGGCAGGGCGTGCAACTGCAGCTGCTGGGCAACGACGGCACGATCAACATCAGCGACAACGGCCCCATCGCCGCGCTGACGCACACGTTCTTCGTGCCCGCCTTCGGCTGGGGGATCGCCGCAGCGGTGGTCGGCGTGTTCGTCGTGCTCACCTTCTACGGCGAGCGCCGCCGCGCGTCCGCGGGACTCGGATCGATGTCGACGCTGGAGATCGCGGTGCGCAGCATCGCGCTGGCGATTCCGGTCTTCGGTTCCGTCTACATCCTCAACCAGTACAAGGGGCTGCCGCTGGCGCTGATCATCTTCGTCGGATTCGTGGTGGCCTTCGACCTGATGCTGCGCAAGACCCGTTACGGGCGCATGGTCTTCGCCGTCGGCGGCGGAGCCGAGGCGGCCCGCCGCGCCGGCATCAACGTCGACCGGGTGCGCATCTCGGTGTTCGCCCTGGCCTCGATGCTGTCGGCGATGGGCGGCATCATCCTGGTCTCGCGCTCCTTCTCGGCCAGCCTGGACACGGCGGCCGGCGAGGAACTGATGATGGGCATCGCCGCAGCGGTCATCGGCGGCACCAGCCTCTTCGGCGGACGCGGCAACGCGTACTCCGCCCTGCTGGGCGGTCTGGTGCTGGGCGCGATCACCTCGGGCCTGTACCTGCTGCAGATGGGCACTCCGGTGCGGTTCATGATCACCGCCCTGGTGCTGCTGATCGCGGTCACCCTGGACGCGATGTCGCGCCGCAGCCGCCGCGCGCACGCCCGGGGAGGCTGACCGTACAACCCCGCGTGCGCTCCTCCCGGCGCACGCAGCCCAGGCCGCCCGCTCCACTCCCCACCCCGGTGCGGAGCGGCCTCCCCGGCGCCCCCAGAGTCCCTCCCCTCTGGGGGCGCCGGCCTGTTCGGAGCCGGGCGCGGACGATGTCCGATGTCCCCACCCCTGAATCCCGGTCGGGCGAAGCGGGATATAACGTCAGCCGCCTATGCCCGAACTCTCCTTCTTCCTGGTGGCCGGCGCCGCCGTCCTGCTCGGCGCCGTCGTGCAGAGCAGTGTCGGCCTGGGCCTGGGGCTGGTCGCCGCCCCCGTCGTGGCCATGCTCGACCCCGCCCTGATGCCCGGAACGATGCTGATCGCCACGTTCGTCCTGCCGGCCTTCACCCTCGCCGCGGAGTGGCGCAACGTCGACTGGCGCGGTCTGGGCTGGGCCGTGCTGGGGCGCACGCCCGGCTCGGCGGCGGCGGTGTGGGTCGTGGCCACCGCGCCGCCGCAGGCGCTGGCCGCCGGCGTGGGCGCCATGGTGCTCGTGGCCGTCGCGCTGACCCTGCGCGCAGTGCGGGTGCGCATCCACCGGGGCTCCCTGCTGCTGGCGGGGCTGGTCTCCGGCTTCACCGGCACCGCCACTTCCATCGGCGGCCCGCCCATCGCACTGCTGTACCAGCACGAAAGCGCCGGGCGCATCCGGGGGACCCTGGCCGCCTTCTTCCTCGCCGGCGTTCTGATGTCGCTGTGCCTGCTGGCTGCGGGCGGCCAGCTGCACGCCGCCGAAGTCGGTGCGGGGCTCGGGCTGATCCCCTTCGTGGCGGCCGGGTTCGCCGTGGGGCGCCCGCTGTGCCGCGTGGTCGACGCCGGCCGGATGCGCGCCGCCCTGCTCGCGGTGGTCACCGTCTCCGGCGTCGCGCTCCTGGTGCAGTCGGCGCTGGGGTAGCCTCTGGGGGGAGATGAGCGCCCGACCCGGCCCCGCAGGCCCCGATCCCGCCTCCGGCACCCGGAACCGGACCGCCCGGCGCCCCGGCGCCGACGAGCTCGCCGCCGCGGCCGGCGCCACCATCCCCGATGTCCTGGCCCCCGGCCTGGACCTGCTCTTCTGCGGCATCAACCCGGGCCTGTACTCCGGATGGAGCGGATATCATTTCGCCCGACCCGGAAACCGGTTCTGGTCCGTGCTGCACCTGGCCGGGCTGACCCCGCGGCGGCTGCTCCCCGAGGAACAGCACCTGCTGCCGCAGTGGGGCCTGGGAATCACCAACCTGGTCGCCCGCACCACCGCACGCGCCGACGAGCTCGGCGCCCGGGAACTGCGTGACGGCGCCGCCGACCTGGAGGAGACACTGCGCGCCTACCGGCCCGGCGCCCTGGCCGTACTGGGCGTCACCGCCTTCCGCCGGGCCTTCGGCGACTCCGCCGCCCGAATCGGCCCGCGGGAGGAGCCGATCGCCGGCACGCCGGTGCGGGTGCTGCCCAACCCCAGCGGCCTCAACGCCCGCTGGAGCGCGGCGGGAATCGCCGCCGAACTGGGCGGCCCGGTGGAGCGGCTCCGGACCACAAGCGCCGGATCCGGTTAACAGCCGCCTCAAGCGGCTCGTAGACTCTGTGGAACCGAGCAGGACGGGCGTGCCGGGCGCACAGGAGGCACCGCTGTGTCGGCCACGCCGGACGAGGGGACTGACGAGACGTTGACGCTACTCGACTCGCTGCGCACACCGGACGACCTCAAGCGTCTTCCGGCCGAGAAGCTGCCGCATCTGGCCGCCGAGATCCGGGAGTTCCTCGTCACCGAGGTCAGCCGCACCGGAGGGCACCTGGGTCCCAACCTGGGCGTGGTCGAGCTCACCATGGCGCTGCACCGGGTCTTCGACTCCCCCCGCGACCCCATCCTCTTCGACACCGGCCACCAGTCCTACGTGCACAAGCTGATCACCGGGCGCCAGGACTTCTCCGGACTGCGCAGCAGGGACGGAATGTCGGGCTACCCCTCGCGCGCCGAGTCCGAGCACGACTTCATCGAGAACTCCCACGCCTCCACCGTGCTGTCCTACGCCGACGGCCTGGCCAAAGCCAACGTCATCCAGCGCCGCGCCGACCGCAGCGTCGTCGCGGTGATCGGCGACGGCGCGCTGACCGGCGGCATGGCCTGGGAGGCGCTGAACAACATCGCGGCCGGCGACCGCCGGGTCGTCATCGTCGTCAACGACAACGGCCGCTCCTATTCGCCGACGACGGGCGGCCTGGCCGACCATCTGGCGTCGCTGCGCATGACCCAGGGATACGAGCAGGCTCTGGAGCTGGCCAAGACGGCGCTGAACCGGGCACCCGTGGTCGGCCAGCCGCTGTACGAGGCGCTGCACGGCGTCAAGAAGGGCATCAAGGACGCCATCCAGCCGCAGATGATGTTCGAGGACCTCGGACTGAAGTACCTCGGTCCCATCGACGGCCACGACGAGCAGACCGTGGAGAAGGCGCTGCGCCGCGCCCGCGACTTCGGCGGCCCGGTGATCGTGCACTGCCTGACCCAGAAGGGCAAGGGCCACGCGCCCGCCGAGAACCACGACGTGGACCAGTTCCACGCCATCGGCGCGGCCAAGCCCGCTCCGGCGGCGGGCGAGCCGCCCGCGCCCGCGCCGCAGAAGTGGACCAAGGTCTTCAGCGAGGAGATCGTCGCCCTCGGCGCCGAGCGCTCCGACATCGTCGGCATCACCGCCGCCATGCTGCATCCCACGGGACTGGCGCCGTTCGCGGAGGCCTACCCCGACCGCTGCTTCGACGTGGGCATCGCCGAGCAGCACGCCGCCACCTCCGCCACGGGGCTGGCCATGGGCGGGTTGCACCCGGTCATGGCCGTCTACGCCACCTTCCTCAACCGCTGCTTCGACCAGGTGCTGATGGACGCCGCCCTGCACCGCCAGGGCGTCACACTGTGCCTGGACCGCTCCGGTGTCACCGGCCCCGACGGCGCCAGCCACCACGGCATGTGGGACCTGTCCATCCTGCAGGTGGTGCCCGGGCTGCGGCTGGCCGTGCCGCGCGACGCGCCCCGGCTGCGCGAGGAGCTGCGCGAGGCGGTGGCGGTCGAGGACGCGCCCACGGTGCTGCGCTACCCCACCGGCGCCGTGGCACCCGAGATCGAGGCGGTGGAGCGGCTGGGCACCGTGGACGTGCTGCGCCGGGCCGAGCGCGGAGACGCTCCCGCCGGGGGCTCCGGCGACGGCTCCGGCGGGCCCGGTGAAGACCTGCTGCTGATCGCCGTGGGCCCCATGGCCCAGATCTGCTGTGAGGTCGCCGACCGTATGGCCGACCAGGGGATCGGTGTCACCGTCGTCGACCCCCGCTGGGTCAAGCCGCTCGACCCGGCACTGGTCGGCGAGGCCGCCCGCCACCGCGTGGTCGCCGTGGTCGAGGACAACGGCCGCGTGGGAGCCGTGGGCGACTCCGTGGCCCGCATGCTGCGCGACGCCGACCTGGACGTGCCGGTGCGCACCTTCGGCATCGAGCAGGAGTTCCTGCAGCATGCCAAGCGCGACGACATCCTCGGTGAGCTGGGGCTGACACCGCAGAGCCTGGCCCGCACGCTCACCGAGACGGTTTCCCGCCAGGCCGAGGACGCCGACGAGGAGACCGCTGGCACGTAGGGAACGGCCGGGGCGGGACGGCCGGGATCGGCCGCCCCCGCCCTCCGCGCGGGGGCGTCGCGCACCCGCGCCGGAAAGCGGCAGGGCGGACGGATCCCCGCCGGCGCCGGCGCCGCCCCGCGCTTTTCCTGCCCGCGTGGGGCAGCGCCGCGGCGCCGCAATGGGCCAGAATGGTGGCATGACCTCTCCCGACCCCCTGCGGGTGGCGGTGATCGGCTCCGGTCCCGCCGGCATCTACGCTGCAGACGCCCTCACCCGGCAGAGCCGCGAAGAGGTGGCCGTCGACATCGTCGATCGACTGCCCACCCCCTACGGCCTCGTGCGGTACGGCGTGGCCCCCGACCATCTGAAGATCAAAGGCGTGGCGCGGTCGCTGCGCGAGGTGCTGGAGAAGCCGCAGGTGCGCTTCGTCGGCGGCGTGGAGTTCGGCCGCCACATCACCCGCGAAAGCCTGGGCCGCTCCTACCACGCCGTCGTCTACGCCACCGGCGCCAGCGTCGACCGCCGGATGGGCGTCCCCGGCGAGGACCTGCCCGGCAGCGTCGCCGCCACCGACTTCGTCAACTGGTACTGCGGCCACCCCGACTCCGAGGTCGAGTCTTTCCTACTCGACTCCGAAGAGGTCGCCGTGGTCGGCGCCGGCAACGTCGCCCTCGACGTCGTGCGCCTGCTCGCCAAGAGCGCCGACGAGCTGCAGCGCACCGATATCCCCCAGCCCATGCTGGACGTGCTGGCGGCCAGCAAGGTCCGCCGCATCGACCTGCTGGCGCGGCGCGGCCCCCTCCAGGCCAAGTTCACCGCCCCCGAGCTGCGCGACTTGGGCAAGCTCGACAACGCCGAGGTGGCGCTGCGGTCCGACCAGGTCGACATCGCCCCCGACGACCCGGCCATGCGCACGGCCGAGCGGGCCGCGCGCACCAACCTCAAGGTCCTCGCCGAGTGGGCCGGGCGCACTCCCCGCGACCTTCCGCGCCGCATCGACCTGCGGTTCTGGCGGCGTCCGGTCGAGGTCCTGGGCGCCGAGCGCGCCGAAGGCCTGCGGGTGGAGGAGACCGAGCTCGACGAGGACGGGCGGCTGCAGGGCACCGGAGTCTTCGACACGGTCGAGGCGGGCATGGTGTTCCGCTCCATCGGCTACGCCGGAACCCCGTTGCCGGGCGTTCCGTTCGACGAGCGGACCCGCACCGTGCCGCACGACGCGGGACGGGTGCTGGGCTCCGGCGGCGAGGTGCGCCGGGGCGACTACGTCGCCGGGTGGATCAAGCGCGGCGCCACCGGGGTCATCGGCACCAACAAGTCCGACGCGGCCGCGACGGTGCGCAGCCTGCTCGACGACGCCGCCGAGCTGCGGGCCGCCGCCGGCGGCACGTCCGCGGGTCTGGAACCGGTCGAGGACGTGCTCGACGGCAGCGGCGCCGCGGTCACCGATTACGGCGACTGGTTGAGTATCGACGCCGCCGAAGCCGAGCTGGGCGCGGCGCTGGGCCGCGGTGAGCGGGTCAAGCTGCGCAGCTGGGACGACATGTACGGCGCGCTGGGCCGCTGAGGCCGCCGCGGGCGCCCCGGCGGCCCAGCGCCGCGCGTCAGGCCACCCGGGACTGCGACGCGTCGTAGGTGTTGCAGGCGCCGACGGTGTCGCCGCCGGCGCCGTCGGAGAACCAGGTGCTGCGGTTGCTCGCCGTTCCGTGGGTGGCGAAGTCGTCGCCGGCCGCGAGGGACTCCGCGGCCCGGCGGATCTCGGACCCGCTCAGACCCAGACCGTCCATCGCCATCCCGCCCAGGCACTCGGCCTGCAGCTCCGTCCGGCGCGTCGCCTCCAGGCGCTCGTCCTCGTCGGCGGCTGTGCGCTCCATATCGTAGCCGGCGGGCAGGATCCCGGTGAGCTGCTGGACGTGGTGGCCGTACTCGTGGGTCAGCAGCGAGATCCACGTCGTCTGCTGCCAGTCGGCCGGCATGCTGCGCGCCATCGGGACGACGTTGGGCAGAACGACGGTGATCGACATCTCCCGGTTGTCGTAGTAGGCCTGGGTGTAGTCCTCGTCGACGGATCCGACCGGTTCGGGCTTCTCGTTGGAGACGCGCAGTTCCGGTTCGACGGCGTGGACGCCCAGTTCGTCCAGGCGGGGCCGCCACAGCCGGGTGAGGCAGTCCGAAATCGCGGCGTTGAAGTCCGTCCACGAATCGGCCGACCCCGCGTCGACGTCGGGCAGGGAGCAGTCGACGGCGTCGGGGACGGTGAGCCCGTAGGCGGGGTGGTCGGCCACGTCGATCTCCACCGGTGCCGGGCGGGCTTCGAGCTGTGAACTGGTGTGGTCGGCCGGGTCGGCGGATGCGGGAGCGGAACCGGACTGCCAGGGCAGCGGAGTCATCACCACCAGTAGTACGCAGGCGGTGAACGCGGCCAGCGCGGTCAGCGCCGCGGCGCCCACGGTCAGCCACACGGCGGCCGAACGGTGGCGGCGCGGCGGGGGTGCCGCCGGAGGGAAGGGCGGGGGACCGGGGCGGTGGGGGATGCCCGGCGGGGGATTCGGCGCGGCGGGGCGGCTGGGCCCCGCAGGCCGTTCGCCGTCAGGGGTGGGCTCCACGGGGGACTCTTCTCGGGTTGTGCGGCTCTGCGTTCGTGCGGCTCTGCGGTCGCCCGAAGGATGGAGGGGATAATGCGTGACCAACCACCCTATTCGGGCACAGGCGGAGGGTAGCGCACGGAAGGGCCGGACCGGCGGGGCGGGTCCGTCGATGCGCAGCTCCGCAGCGGACACTCCCGCATGCCTCCGCCGGACCCCGCCGGCGCCGGTTCCGGTTCGATCCGCCGGGTGGCGCCGAAGCGGTGGTTGAGGCGGCCGTGCGGGTCGTGGCCGTGGTCGTCCTCGACGGAGGTCCTCACGTGCGCCCCGGTCGGGCTAGCTAGATCGGTGATGGGGGTTTGCCGAGGGGCTGCGGACCGAGGAGGCACCCTCCGGGAACCACAAGCATCGCCGCCACCACAGAGGTTGCGGCAATGGGGCGCAGCTCGCCCCGCGAGCGAGCCGGCTTGCCGCCGAGCGCACGCCGCACCTTGAAGCGGGACCCGCCACCACCCAGGGCTGATTCGCAGTCGTTCGGTGCGAGCGATGAGACAGGTCACGGCATCATGACGGTTGCGGCGATCGACCGACACACAACAACGGAGCTCCGGAGCGCGGGGACACGACTCTCCGGATCCACAAGAACACCGCTGCCCCACCACTCTGCCGCGCCCCGGCCCCGCCGTCGGCGACCTCGCCCGACACCGCACCGCCGTGGACGATCCGCGCGACGGACGCGGCCTCCGCCGTGGGATCGGCACCGTCCCGGCCACCGTGCTGTGCGCGCTGCTGTGCGGGTCCCGCTTCAAGGTGCGGCGTGCGCTCGGCGGCAAGCCGGCTCGCTCGCGGGGCGAGCTGCGCCCCATTGCCGCAACCTCTGTGGTGGCGGCGATGCCTGTGGTTCCCGGAGGGTGCCTCCACCACTGCCCGGGCGACCGACGCGTCGGCCCCGGATCTGCCCACCGTGCGCGACTGGACACCCGACAGTCGCTCAGTCGGTGGTGGGCGGTTGTCCGGTGTTCCAGCGGTGCCAGGCGGTTTCCTCCTCCTGCAACCACCGCCACAGTTCGGCGGGGCGCATCCATCCCGCGTGCCGGTCGCACACGCCGTGAGCGGCGGCGTCGGCGGGGGCGCGCTCGTAGCGGTCGGCGATCCAGTACTGCCCGTCGGGGCTGAGGTCGCATCGGATGCGCCAGACGGCGCCGAACCGGTGGTTGAGGCATCCGTGCGGGTCGTGGCCGCCGGGGCCGAGTTGGGCGTAGGGGATAGCGGTCATCGCGCGTGCTCCCGTGCCGTGCGGGCGACGGCACGGTCCGTGCCGGTCGGTGCCGGGGTGAGGCTGAGCGTGAAGGAGATTCCGTTGCCGGTGGGGAGCGGTTGCCAGGTGTCGGCGAAGGCGTCGACGAGAGCCAGGCCGCGCCCGTGGTCGTCCTCGATGGAGGTTCGCGCGCGTTCGGGCCGGGTGGTGGCGCTGCCCGCGTCCTGGACGATGACGGCCAGGGTGTGCCGGTCGGCGTGGACGTGGACGGTGAAGGTCCCGCCGGGGGCGCCGCTGGCGGTGTGGCGCAGGGTGTTGGTGGCGGTTTCCGACAGCAGGAGCACGGCTGTGGCGGTGGTCGCATCGGGGATGCGCCCGGGGGTGCGGGTGAGGGTGTCCTCCAGCCAGCGGCGGGCGGTGCCGACCTGGTCCGGGGTGCCGGGGAAGGTGCGGGCGACCAGGATTCCGGGGGGCGTGAGTGTCATCGGTGCACTCCCGCCGTGGTGCGGGCCGAGTGGGCCGATTGGGCCAGGTCGGGGCGAGCGGCCAGCAGCCGCCGGACCGCGCTGCACAGCTCGGCCGTGCCGTCGTCGGAGACGGGCAGCACAGGGGGCTCGGGAGCGGGCTGCATCGCCAGGTACGGACGTGCGCCGCGCGGGCGGCGGGCGCGGCGCGGCCGGGCACCGGTCTCGTGCCGGCGGGCATCGGGCATCTGGCCCGGGTTCGGGCGGCTAAAGTTGCGCATGGGTCTCCACCTGCGTGTTCAGGTCGGGGATCAAGGCCCTGCCGGTGCCCGCGAAGCACCGACAGGGCCGTCTGTTTGTAATCGGCACTCCAACTCTGCTTAAGCGCAGCACCGCCCGATAGTCGTTCAACAGCACTGGTGCACTGTTAAACAGATGTGGAGAAACCTTGTATCTCCTGTTGAGGCCCATGTCCGTGCTGTAGAACACTGTTATGTATGGCTGACAAGGTGCGTCACCAGTGGGTGCGGTTTGGGCGTGAGCTTCGACGACTGCGCGTTCAGGCGGGCATGTCCCAAGGGGGCTAGGATCGCTCGTGCAGGTGTCGCATGCTCTGATCAGTGGTTTCGAGCGCGGTACGCGGCAGCCCAGAGACGACTACGTGGTTGAACTGGACAAAGCGCTGGCGGCGGGTGGAGTACTCGTCCGGGTGTGGGAGACCGCGAACAAGTCCAGTGGAGTGCCGTCCGCGTTCTCGGCCATCGATTCGCTGGAACGGGCGGCCCTGGAGATCCGGGCCTATAGTCCGATGGTCATCCCCGGCTTGCTACAGACCGAGGCGTACGCTCACCGGATCTTGCGCGACGGCGACCGCGTCGCCGGTGAGGAGGAGATCCACGGCCGCGTAGCTGCGCGGATGGAACGGCAAGAGGTACTGGAATCCGGGACGCCACCTCTGCTCGTCTACGTCCTTGACGAGGCCGTGCTACGGCGCCGTACAGGAGGACGTGAGATCATGAGCCGTCAGCTGGAACGACTGGTCGAGGTGTCGCACGGCTCGCGCGTGATCATTCAAGTCATCCCTCTCGGGGCTGAGTGCCACCCCGGACTCTCGGAAGGATTCACACTGCTCGCCATGCCGGACGGGACCGAAGTCCTCTACATGGAGACGCGTGACGCGGGTGGACCTGTCGAGGACGCCGGCGTACGGCGCAACTACGTGCGGCACTTCGGAGACTTGCGCGGTGCAGCGCTTCCGGAAGCCGAATCGCTGCAACTGATTGAGGAGGCCGGACGTGAGTATTGTTGAAGGCACGTGGAAGAAGAGCAGCTATAGCAATCAGACGGGCGGCGAGTGCGTAGAGGTCGCTGCTACGTCCGACCACGGCGCGGCTGTGCGTGACACCAGGGATCGCGGCGCGGGGCACCTTGAGATGCCCTCCACCGAGTGGGCGGCGTTCGTGGCAGCCGTTCGGACGGCTGGGCTGTAGAACTCCCTGCCGCCCTCGACCTTCCCCCTCCGGCCTCGGCTGAGGGGTTTCGCCGTGCCCGCGGAGATCGTGTTCTACGAGCGCAGCGCCGCAGCCTGCCCGCGGGCACCGCGGTAACGCCTCGCCGCTGTTCAACGCGGAGGCGGGCGCGTCCCGCACCGGCGTGGGGCGGACTCGGTCAGGGCGCGCGGTAGGACACGCCCAGGTCGCGGGCGAGATCGTGCAGCTCGGCCTCGAAAAGGGCCTCCATGTCGTCGGCGACGAAGCCCAGGTGCTGGAAGACCTCCATACAGACGATGCCGTAGAAGCGCACCCAGCAGCGCAGCATGACGCGGATCGCGCCGGTGGAGGCCCGGTCGCCGCCGAATCCGGTCAGCCGCGCGAAGGCCTCCAGTTGCGTGCACAGTGCGGGGGAGGCCTCGGGCTCGTCGGGGACGGTGAAGCGGCCCTCGGCGATGAGCCGGTCGAACAGGGCGACGAAGGTCGCGGCGAAGCGCCGCCCCGCCTCGGCGGACGGGCCGGTGTCGTCCGGGGGCCGGGTGGAGGCGGGGCCGAACAGCAGCGCGAATTCGGAGCGGTTGTCCAGCCCCCATGCGCGCACGGCCCGCAGCGCGGCCAGCAGCCGGCCGTCGGTGTCGCCGGCCGGCAGCGACGCCTCGGCGGCGCCGACCGCCGCGCCGAGCTCGGTGAACAGGTCGGCCTGCAGCGCCTCGACGAGATCGCCGAGCCCACCGAAGTAGCGGTACAGTCCGGGTGCCGTCATGCCCATCTCGCGGGCGACGGCACGCAGCGACACCCCCGACGCCCCGTGCGCGGTCAGGTGGCGCCGGGCGATCTTCTTGATCTCCTCGGTTGTGGCCTGGCGCACACGCTCGCGGCGGTTGCCCGGCGGTGCGTTGGCGACCTGGGGAGATGCCGGATCTTCGATCACACCTCATCCTTCTGGGGCCGGCGTGTGCACCGGTCGGTCCGACGTGAGCATACTCTGATAAACGGCGTATCTTTCCGTGAACGCCGTAAACAGTCCGACGGGGCCGACTCTCTCTCACTCTACGTCCGAACGGCTACGGAGGGATCAGGGCATGTTCGCAGGTCTGGGCCGTTTCACCCACCGGTGGCGGGTGCTGGTGCTGGCCGCGACGGCGCTGTTCGCCGCCTTCTCCGCCGTCTGGGGCGGCGGCGTGTTCGGCGCGGTCAGCGACGGCGGGTTCGAACCGCCCGAGGCGGAGTCCTCCCGCGCGGCCGACGTGCTGGAACGACAGCTCGGCCACGACCAGGTCGACGTCGTGGCGGTCTACCGCAGCGACGAGATCCGCATCGACAACCCCTCCTTCGCCGCTCAGATCTCCAAGCTGCGCGAGGACCTGCCCGAGGACCGCATCGCGTCGATGCGCACCTACCTCGACGACGGCCTCGGCGAAACCGAGCGCGGCATCCTCGTATCCGAGGACCGCCATGCCACCTACGTGCCCATCACGCTGGCCGGCGACTCCGACGCCGAGCGGATGCACAGCTTCGAGGCCATCGAACGGGAGCTGGACGCCGGCCCCCTGGAGACCGAGCTCGGCGGCACCGTCGCCATCCAACAGGACCTCTCCAACAGGGCCGAGAGCGACGTGGTGCGCGCCGAGCTGATGTCGCTTCCGGTGCTGCTCCTGCTGCTGGTGCTCATCTTCGGAGGCGTCGTCGCGGCGCTGATGCCGCTGGCCGTGGGCGGATTGGCGATCCTGGGCTCGCTGACCCTGCTGCGTGCGCTCACCGAGGTCACCGAAGTCTCGGTGTTCGCGGTCAACGTCGCCACCATCCTCGGCCTGGGCCTGGCGATCGACTACGGCCTCTTCATGGTCAGCCGCTTCCGCGAGGAGCTGTCCGGCGGTGCCGCGGTGCGGGAGGCACTACCGCGCACCCTGTCCACCGCCGGGCGCACGGTCGCCTTCTCCGGCGTCACCGTGATGATCGCCTTCGCCGGACTGCTGTTCTTCCCCCAGCCCATCCTGCGCTCCATCGGCCTCGGCGGTATCGCGGTGGTGCTCTTCGACGTGTTGGCGGCGCTGGTCGCCCTGCCCGCGCTGCTGGCCGTCGCCGGCCGGCGCATCGACGCACTGCCGCTGTTCGCCCGCCGCCGGCGCCGCCGCGAGTTCCGGCGCGCCCGGGCCCGGCAGCGGGGCGAGGCCCCCGAGGCCCGCGGCGGCGGCTGGGCGCGGCTGGGCCACAGTGTCATGCGGCGGCCCGCGACCTACCTGGTGGCCGTGGCAGCGGTGCTGCTGGCCTTCGCATCGTCGTTGGCCCACACCGAACTGGGCGCGACCGACCAGCGCTACCTGCCCGAGGAATCCGGCAGCCGTGCGGCGATGGAGTCGCTGGAGCGGGACTTCCCGGCCGGCGGCATCGGCGAGATCGACGTCGCCGTCACCGGCGGCGCCTCCGAACCGGAACTGCAGGGCTTCGCCGACCGGCTGGGCGGGCTCGATGGCGCCGAGCGCACCGAGGTCTCCCGGACCGGCCCGGACACCGCCCACCTGACCGTGGCCTACGAAGGCGCCGCGGACGACCCCGCCACCGCAGGACTGGTGCGCGACGTACGCGAAGCCGCACCGCCCCGCGGCGCCGACGAGGTCCTGGTCGGCGGACCCGCCGCCATGCAGATCGACAACGTCGACGCCATCGTCGACGCCCTGCCCTACACGCTCACGTTCGTCGTCGCGGTCACGCTGGTCCTGCTGTTCCTGGCCTTCGGATCGATCCTGCTGCCCCTCAAGGCCGTGGTCATGGGGGCGCTGTCACTGGGCGCGTCGCTCGGCGTGGTCGTGTGGGGATTCCAGGAGGGACACCTCTCCGATGCGCTGGGCTTCACCACCGTCGGCACGATCGACCCGACCTTCCTCGTGCTGATCGTGATCGTGGCCTTCGGACTGGCGATGGACTACGAGCTGTTCCTGCTCAGCCGGGTCCGCGAAGAGTACGCGGCCACCGGCGACAACCCGCACTCGGTGGCCACGGGACTGCAGCGCACCGGCGGCATCATCACCAGCGCCGCCGTGCTGCTGGTGGTCGTGCTCGTCGGGATGGGGACCTCGGACCTGCTCTTCCTCAAGATCATCGGCGTGGGGCTGGCCATGGCGGTGGCCGTCGACGCCACGCTCGTGCGGGCCCTGCTGGTGCCGGCCACGATGCGGCTGCTGGGCCGCGCGAACTGGTGGCTTCCGGCGCCGCTGCGACGGCTGCACGACCGCGTCGGCATCACCGAAGGCGAGGGTGCCGCGGCGGCGCAGCCGCACACCTCCGAGCGCGCCCCCGCCGCCCTGCAGGGCTGATCGGGCCTCAGACCCGGTCGCTGCGAGGGCGGCGGTCGTCGAAGGGCAGGCCGGGGCGGCGGACGCGCGCGGCCGCCACGATCTCGTCGAGGCTGCGGTCCCAGGTGGGCCGCACCCGGACCGCGTGGTCGGCGCCCCACGGCGGGGGAGTGCGGAACGGGCGGTCGGCCTCGCATGCGGGGACGAAGTCCAGGTAGTGCATGTTCACCGTGCCTCCCCGGTGCGGGACGACCTGGGTGCATGCGCGCAGCATCGCGACGTCGTCCCAGGGCAGGACGACGTCCTCGCGGCCGGAGCGGGGCCAGGGAGCGGGGAACCGCGCTCCCTGGCGGTCCAGGACCAGCACGGGCCGCGGTGAGAGGAAGCGCGCGACCGATCCGGTGCCCGCGCCTCCGAAGACCAGGACCGCCATCAGGCCCATCACGACGTCGAGCAGGCCCCCGCGCAGGATCAGGGCGATACCGGTGCCGGTGAACACCGTGCAGGCGATCGCCAGCCACGCCCCCTCCCACGTGACGCGGAAGCGGTTGGTGAGAACGAAGGGTGCCGTTGCGCCCGCCATGGCCCCAGCATAAGTCCTGCCGCGCCCGGCGTCGCAGGCGCGGGCGCCGGGGCGGTCGCCCGCGGGCCGGGGACGCCGCCGTGACGGCGCCGCAGGCGCGGCCCGCGGGCTCACCGCAGGACCGCCGGTGCCGCTGCGCACCGCGGCACCGGCGGAGGCGGTCACACCGCCGTGGGGCCGTCCGGGTGGAACAGCGACCCGTTGACCTTCTCCGAGACGCCGGAGCGGTCCAGATAGGGCGTGATCCCGCCCAGGTGGAAGGGCCAGCCGGCGCCGGTGATCAGGCACAGGTCGATGTCGGCGGGCTCGGCCACCACGCCCTCGTCGAGCATGATGCGGATCTCGCGGGCCAGCGCCTCCAGCGCGCGCCGACGGATCTCGTCCTCACCGGAGGGGGCCCCGCCGCCGGAGAACAGCTTCCGCACCTCGGGGTCGATCTGCAGATCGGGGCCGTAGATCTGCGTCGTGCCCGAATCGACCACCCGCCGCAGTTGCTCGGAGACGGCGAAGCGGTCCGGGAACGCCTCGTGCAGGGTCTCGGACACGTGCAGCGCCACCGCCGGGCCCACCAACTGGAGCAGCATCAGCGGCGACATGGGCAGCCCCAGCGGCGCCACGGCGCGGTCGGCGACCTCGGGCTCGGTGCCCTCTTCCACAGCGCTCAGTACCGCACCCATGAACAGGGTCAGCAGTCGGTTGACGACGAATGCGGGCGCGTCCTTGCACAGCACGGCCGTCTTCTTCAGCTGCTTGGCGGTACCGAAAGCGGTCGCCAGCGACGCGTCGTCGGTGCGCTCGCCGCGGACGATCTCCAGCAGCGGCAGCACCGCAACCGGGTTGAAGAAGTGGAAGCCCACGACCCGCTCGGGGTGCTCCAGCTTCGACGCCATCTCGGTGACCGACAGCGAGGAGGTGTTGGTGGCCAGCACCGCCTCGGGCGAGACCGCCGCCTCCACGCGCGCGAACACGTCCTGCTTGACCGACATCTTCTCGAAGACGGCTTCGATGACGAAGTCGGCGTCGGCGAAGGCGTCCATGCTCAGCGAACCGCTCACCTGGCCCTTGAGGCGGTTGGCCTTGTCGGCGCTGATACGCCCCTTGGCGAGCAGCTTGTCGATCTCGCCGTGCACGTAGGCGACGCCGTTGTCCAGCCGCGACTGGTCGAGGTCGGTCATGACGACCGGTACGTCCAGGCGCCGGGCGAACAGCAGCGCGAGCTGGCCGGCCATCAGCCCGGCGCCGACCACGCCGACCTTGGTGACCCGGCGGGCCAGCGACGTGTCGGGTGCGCCCGCGGGGCGCTTGGCCCGCTTCTGGTTGAGGTCGAAGGCGTACAGGCCGGCCGTGAGCTCCTCGCTCATCATCAGGTCGGCCAGCGCCGCGTCCTCGGCGGCGAAGCCCTCGTCGCGGGTGCGGTCCTTGGACGCGGCGACCAGTTCCAGCGCACGCACCGGCGCCGGTGCGGCGCCCTGCAGCTTGCCCTCCAGCATGAACCGGGCGTGGTCGATCGCCTGGTCCCAGGCCGGGCCGGTGTCGACCTCGGGCCGCTCGACGGAGATCTCGCCGGTGACGACACGGGCGGCCCAGCGCAGCGACTCCTCGACGAAGTCGGCGGGTTCGAACATCGCGTCGGCGATGCCCAGCTCGCGGACTTCGGGGCCCTTGATCGTCTTGTTCTGGGCCAGCGGGTTGTCGATGACGATCTTCAGCGCCTTCTCGACGCCGATGAGCCGCGGCAGCAGGTAGGTGCCGCCCCACCCCGGTACCAGCCCCAAGAACGCCTCGGGCAGGGACAGGGCGGGGATCCCCGAGGAGACCGTGCGGTAGCGGCAGTGCAGCGCCACCTCGACGCCGCCGCCCATGGCCGCGCCGTTGACGAAGGCGAAGGTCGGTACGTCCAGCTCGCCGAGCTTGCGGAAGACGTCGTGGCCGAGCTCGGCCACCGCGAGGGCCTGGTCGCGGTTCTGCACCTGGGGAACGCCGGACAGGTCGGCGCCCACGGCGAAGATGAACGGCTTGCCGGTGACGGCCACCGCGGAGATGTCGGTGCGGGCGCGCGCCGCCTCGATCGCGTCGTCCAGGCTGAGCAGTCCGGACGGGCCGAAGGTGTTGGGCTTGGTGTGGTCGTGCCCGTTGTCCAGGGTGATCAGCACCGCTGTGCCCGCGCCGTAGGGCAGTTGGACATCGCGGGACAGCGCGCGGGTGACCACCTCGTCGGAGAAGACGTCGCGCAGGGCCTCGCGGGAGACGGGGGCACCGGCCGCGGCGCCCCGGTCGTCGGTGCTGCTCACTTGGCGCTTCCTTCCCAGTCGGTGTTCTCCCACAGCACGGTTCCGCCCATGCCCAGACCGACGCACATGGTCGTCAGGCCGTAGCGGACGTCGGGGCGCTCGGCGAACTGGCGCGCGAGCTGCATCATCAGCCGCACACCCGAAGAGGCCAGCGGGTGGCCCAGGGCGATGGCCCCGCCCCAGGGGTTGACGCGGGCGTCGTCATCGGCGACGCCGAAGTGCTCCAGGAACGCCAGGACCTGCACGGCGAAGGCCTCGTTGATCTCGACGAGGCCGATGTCGTCCATGGTCAGCTGCTGGCGCTGGAGCAGCCGCTCGGTGGCCGGGACCGGGCCCTCGCCCATGACCTCGGGGTCCACACCGGCGAAGGAGAAGTCCACCAGGCGCATCCGGGCGTCCAGGCCCAGGTCGGCGGCGGTGTCCTCGGCGGCGATGACGGCGCCGGTGGCACCGTCGTTGAGGCCGGCGGAGTTGCCCGGGGTCACGTTGCCGTGCGAGCGGAACGGCGTCTTCAGCCCGGCCAGGCCCTCCAGTGTGGTCTCGGGCCGCGGCGGCTCGTCGGCGCTGGCCAGGCCGTAGCCCTCCTCGGCCGAACGCACCAGCATCTCGACGAGGTCCGGCTGCAGGTTGCCGTCGGCGTAGGCCTTGGCGACCTTCTCCTGGCTGCGCAGGGCGTAGGCGTCGGCCCGCTCCTTGGTGATGGAGGGGTAGCGGTCGTGCAGGTTCTCGGCGGTGTTGCCCATGACCAGTGCCGAGGTGTCGACGAGCTTCTCGGAGAGGAAGCGCGGGTTGGGGTCGACGCCCTCGCCCATCGGGTGGCGGCCCATGTGTTCGACGCCGCCGGCGATGGCGACGTCGTAGGCGCCGAACGAGATGCCCGCGCCGCTGGTGGTGACGGCGGTCATGGCGCCGGCGCACATGCGGTCGATGGCATAGCCGGGGACGCTGCGGGGAAGTCCCGCCAGCAGGGCCGCGCTGCGGCCGATCGTCAGGCCCTGGTCGCCTGTCTGGGTGGTGGCGGCGACGGCCACCTCGTCGACGCGCTCCGGCGGCAGGCCGGGGTTGCGGCGCAGTAGCTCGCGGATGACGCGCACGACGAGGTCGTCGGCGCGTGTCTCGGCGTAGAGGCCCTTGCCGGCCTTGCCGAACGGAGTCCTGACCCCGTCGACAAAAACGACATCACGGGCAGTTCGCGGCACGATTTGCCCTCCTGGTTCAACGGACGATGACCGGATACGAGCCAATGCTACTCGCCAGTAACTAGTGCGGCGAGCAGGCGCGCGGAAGGCGTTCAGCGGGGCGGTCGCCGCCCGACGCCCGAAGGGCGCCTCCGGGCGTCCGGCGCGGGGCGGCGGCGACCGCCCCGCTTCGCGGAGCCGGCGGGTCGGGGCCCGGCACCCCCGGGGAGCGTCCGGTGGGCGCGTCCGCAGCGGGCGGCGCCCGCGCGTGCGCCCTGCGCCCGATGCGCCTCCACCGGTGCGGGGCGCCGCTCGCCAGGGCGGCGGTCCGCCGGACGCGTCCTAGAACAGGGCCGCCGCGTCGCGGTGCAGACCCTGGGCGCTCAGCGCGCTGGCGAGGTCGCGGCGCAGGCGCAGGGTCAGCATCCGGATGTCGGGGTCCCCGGAGGCGGAGAGCCCGTTGAGGTAGGCCCCGCGCAGCGTCTCGGCCGCATCCTCCAGACGGCCGGCCTGGGTGTAGGCCCGGCCCAGCCGGTGCTGGACCAGCAGGGTGTCCAGGTGGCGCGAGCCCAGCCGGCGGCGGCGCTGGGCCAGCACCATGCGCAGCTGCTGGACCGCGTCGTCGTCGCGGCCCACGGCTCCGAAAGCCAGGCTCAGGCCCAGGCGCAGGTCCTCGCGCCCCTCGGGGACGGCGGCGTCCTCGACCGCCTTCTCGTAGTGGGCGATCGCCGCTTCGTGGCGCCCGCTCTTGCGGTAGCTGATGGCCAGCCGGCTGCGCGCCGTGACGGTGTCGGCCGCGACCGGCCCCAGCCGCTCGTCGCGGCGCTTGAGCAGCGCCTCCCACTGCTCGACGGCGTCGGCGTGCTGCCCGGCGTCCTCGTAGCTCCAGGCCAGGTTCTCGCGGATGACGTCGGTCTGCTCGTGGGCGTCGCCGTAGGTGCCCACGGCGTCGCTCAGGGCCTGCTCGAACTGGGCGACGGCGGCCCCGCGGCGGCCGATCTGGGCGTATTTGCTCGCGAGGTTGTTGCGGGTGGCGATGGTGCGGGGGTTGTCCGAGCCCAGCGACGCGATGTGCCGCTCCAGGACCTGCTCCAGCGCCGCGGCGCGCATGGCCGGGGTCCGCCCGTGCTCGCCGTCGGCGGAGCGGGTTGCGATTCCGGGCTCAGCCGGCGCGAAACCGGCCTTGTTGAGCAGCGAGCGCCAGAACTTCACAAGCCTCACCCCCCAATCGGACACACCGGTCGAAGCCAACGGAACCTCGCCACTTCGCATCAAGAACAGCACGATTCCATAACATAATCCGCTCTCGGTCGGCGCGGGATAAAGACACCGTGCCATGTCGCATGACATGCGTCACTTCTGCCTCGATCGGGTAAAATCGGGTTTAGCGGAGCCGACTGCGGGTGAAAAAGCGGTGTTCCGCGCCCCCGGGCCGCGGACGGCTCACCCGGCCGAAGCCGCCCGGTGCAGCGCCGCGGCCAACCGTTCCGCGGTCAGGTCCACCTGCCAGGCGCGCGCGTGGTGCTCGCGCAGCTGATCGGCCACCGACCCGGCGTCGACCCGCTCCGGCGGGGACCATGCCAGCCGCCGGACCGTGTCGGGCTGCAGCAGATTCTCCGCCGGCATCGCGATCCGCTCGGCGACGGCCGCCAGCTCCGACCGCGCCGCATCCAGCCGCTTGGCGGCCGCGGGGTCGCGGTCGGCCCACCGGTTGGTCGCCGGCGGACCGTCGCCCGGGGCTCCGGGCTGCGGCAACTCCGCCTGGGGCATGCCGCGGACGCGGTTGACGGCCTTGAGCCAGGCGGGCACGTAACGCCGCGCCAACCGGACGCCGAAGGACTTGATGGCGGTGAGTTCGGGCGCGGTGGCGGGCATCGCCGTGGCGGCCTCGACGATGGCCGAATCCGCCAGCACCCGACCCGGCGAGATGTCGCGTTCACGCGCGATGCGGTCGCGCTCCTGCCACAGCTCGCGGACCACGCCCAGCCCCCGCTGAGTGCGTACGCGGTGGATCCCCGAGGTACGGCGCCACGGATCCGGGCGCGGCTCCTTGGGCGGCGCCTGCAGCACCCAGGCGAACTCCTCGCGGGCCCACTCCAGCTTGCCGGATTCCTCCAGCTCGGCGCGCAGCGCATCGCGCAGGTCGACCAGGACCTCCACATCCAGCGCCGCGTAGGTCAGCCAGTCCTCAGGCAGCGGGCGCACCGACCAGTCCACCGCCGAGTGCTCCTTGGCCAGGCGCAGCCCCAGCACCCGCTCGACCATCGATCCCAGGCCCACGCGCTGATACCCCAGCAGCCGCCCCGCCAGCTCGGTGTCGAACAGCTCGCCGGGCACCAGTCCGATCTCGGTGAGGCAGGGAAGGTCCTGGTGGGCGGCGTGCAGCACCATCTCGGTCCCGGGCAGCGCCGAGCCCAGGCCCGCCAGGTCGGGGCAGGCGATCGGGTCGATCAGCGCCGATCCCGCCTCGGCGCGGCGCAGCTGAACCAGGTACGCGCGCTGCCCGTAGCGGTAGCCCGACGCGCGTTCGGCATCGACCGCGACCGGCCCCGTGCCCGCGGCGAACGCGTCGACGACGCGGCCCAGGTGCGCGGAATCGGCCACGACCGGCGGCAGCCCCTCGCGCGGCTCGCGCAGCAACGGCGCCTCGGGCTCGGCCTCTCCGTGCGCATCACCCTGCCCGTCGTCCGGATCCGGGGGCCCTGTCTTCGAGTTCAGCACGTTCGCCACCCCTCCACGGTATGTGCTCGCTGCGCCGCGGGCGCGCGCGCAGGGGGCTCAGACGGACGCGCCGGCCGGTGCCGCGCCCGCGGCACCGGCCGGCGTCGCGGCGCCGCTCCCCGGCACCGGACCCGTGCGGAGGGTGTATCGGCCCCGCGGCCGCGCCGGAGCGCTCACCCCTCGGCGCGTCCCCGCCGCTGCGTGATATCGGCGACGTCCACCGGCGGAAGCCCCGCCGCGGCCGACAGCAGGTCCAGCCACACCTGCATGTCGCCGGACAGATCCGCGCCCTCGGGCGACCATGAGGCGCGCAGCTCCAGCTCGGTGGTGACCGGCTGGTCGGCTTTGCCCGCGAAGCCCTCGGTCGTGGCGCGGGTGACCGTTCCGCTCAGTCCGGGATGCGGGGTCTGCCGCGCTTCGAGCGCTTCGGTCAGCCAGCTCCAGGCCACCTGGCCCAGCAGCGGATCGGAGGCGATCTCGGTCTCCAGGTCCGAGGTGACCCAGACCACGGCCCGGAACGGGGTGGGCCAATCGCGGGTTCCGTCGGGGTCGTAGAGGACGATGAGCCGGCCGAAAGCGGCGTCCTCGCCGTCGGGGCGGACCGTGGCCGACATGGCCACGGCGTGGGGCGCGAGGCGCTTGGGGGCGGGGATCTCCTCCACCGCGATCTCCGGCCGGACCGCGGGTGCGCGCAGACTCTCGACCGCTCGTCGGAACGCGGGCGGCGCGTCATCGACCCTACCGAGAGGGGGCATGATGGAAACGACAGCCTTAATCTAGTTTGCAGGGCACTGGCAGCGCCGGCGCGCCCGCGGCCGCGCGCCCGGAGGGATTACGGGACACGTGTCCGCGGTCCGCAGCCGAGCGCATCGGCGGTTGCGGTGCGTGTCGGCGGATACGCCATGACGGTTGCACGGTCCACCGGTGTTCAGGCGGAGCTCTCCCGGCGTGTCGGCCATTCGTAATGATCTTGGGATCGGCGGAACCGCGGGGCTTGAGGCAGCCGCGCGGCGCCCGCCGGAGGACGCCCGCGCGCCCGGTTCCGGCCCGCCGGCGGCGGCCGCGCGCCGAGGCGTCGCGCCCCCTTCCGTTTTCACCCCCCGTGTCGGCGCGCGCCACCCGCCGTCGCCGCGGGGATCCGGCGCGGCCGGATCGGGCCGCGGCCGGGTGCGGGCGGTCCGCCACGGACACACGGGCTCCGCACACGTGGCACGATCGGAGTGTGACGCTGCACGACTCTCCATTCCTCCGCGCCTGCCGGCGCCTGCCGGTGCCGCACACGCCGGTGTGGTTCATGCGCCAGGCCGGGCGCTCATTGCCCGAATACCGCAGGGTGCGCGCCGACGTGCCCATGCTCGAGGCCTGTGCGCGGCCCGACATGATCACCGAGATCACCATGCAGCCCGTGCGCCGGTACGGCGTCGACGCCGCCATCTACTTCAGCGACATCGTGGTGCCGCTCAAGGCCATCGGCATCGATCTCGACATCAAGCCCGGGGTGGGGCCCGTCGTGGCCCACCCGATCCGCGACGCCGAAGGCGTCAAACGGCTGCGCGCACTCGAACCCGACGACGTCCCCTACGTCACCGAGGCGGTGGGCGAACTCGTCGGTGAACTCGGCGACCGGCCGCTGATCGGATTCGCTGGCGGCCCGTTCACCCTGGCCTCCTACCTGATCGAGGGCGGCCCCTCCAAGAACCACGAGAACACCAAGGCGCTGATGTACGGGGCGCCCGACCTGTGGGCCGACCTGATGCAGCGGCTGTCCGCCGTCACCGTGGAGTTCCTGCGGGTCCAGGCGGCCGCCGGCGCCGGCGCCGTCCAGGTGTTCGACTCCTGGGTGGGTGCGCTCAGCGCCGACGACTACCGCGCCTCCGTCCTGCCCTACACCTCCTGGATCTTCGAGCGCCTCGCCGAATCGGACATCCCGCGCATCCACTTCGGAGTCGGCACCGGCGAGCTGCTCGGCCTGCTCAGCGAGGCCGGCGCCGACGTGGTGGGCGTGGACTGGCGGGTTCCGCTGAACAAGGCCGCTCAGCGGGTCCGACCCGGCACCGCGCTGCAGGGCAACCTCGACCCCGCGACGCTGTTCGCACCCTGGGACGCGGTCGCGCACCGGGCCTCCGACGTCGTCGCCGCCGGCTCCGCCGCCGAAGGCCACATCTTCAACCTGGGCCACGGAGTGCTGCCCGACACCGACCCCGACACTCTGGCTCGGCTGACCGACTACGTCCACACCGAGACGGCCCGCTGACACCAGCCCCGTCGCCGGCACGCGCTGCGGCGGCGGGCACGCGCGCCCGGGGGGCGACCAGGTACCCGGGCTCCGCGCCCCCGCCCCCGTCGCCGCAGTCGCCTCAGCCGCGGTCTCCACCCTCCTCCGGATCGCCGCCGGCGGGGTCTGCCTGTGCGCCTCGGGCGGGTTCCGAGCCCTCGCCGGCATGCTCGGCCTGCTCGGACCGGCGCCGCGCCGCACGGCGGCGCCGGGGCAGCCAGACCGCCGCTGCGACCGCTGCGGCCGGGACGGCGAACGGCACCAGCCAGCCCACCGCGACCGACGCCGTTCGGGCCACCCCGACCAGGGCCCGCCAGCCGCGCCGCAGACCGCCGAGGAAGCCGATCGAGTCGCCCGCGCCCTCGTCCACATAGGTCTCCGGCGGGTCCAGATCCAGCCGCACGGTGCCGTAGGACGTCTGCTGGGCCAGGGTCTCCCGGCGGGCCTGCAGCGCCTCCAGATCCTCCTGGCGCGTACTGATCTGCTCCTCCACGGCCAGCACGTCCTCGACGGACTCCGCCTCGTCGAGCAGTTCGCGCAGCCGATCCAGCGACGCCTGGGCCGACTCCACCCTGCTGTCGACGTCGGCCACCTCCTCGGTCACGTCCTCGACGCGGCGTTCGAGGTCGGCGCGTGCCCCCAGCGCCGACAGGTCCTCCAGGGCGGCTTCGTAGCGCTCCTGCGGCACGTGCAGGGTCAGCGACGCGTGCGGCGGCTCGCCCTCGGCGGTGCTCACCTTCTCCGCGGCGACGTAACCGCCGGCCGACTCCGCGACGTCCACGGCCTCGCCGGCCGCCTTCGCCACGTCTTCGGCCTCGACCGCGAGGTCGGCCGTGTGGACGAGATCACGCTCGGCCGCGGACACGTCCGCCGCCGGGTTGGAGCCGGAACCGGAGTCCGCGTCCTCGGCCCGGGCGGCGCCGTCGCCGGCGTCGGCCCGTTCGTCGGGAGCCGCCGCCTCGCCGCCGGCCGTGGTACCCCCGTTCGCGGAGCACCCCGCCAGGGCGGCGAGAAGGGCCAGCGGCGCGACGACGGCGGCGAGCCGGCGGCGTCGGCGGTCGGGGGCGGGGATGCGCATAAACCACATGCCCCTGCGACGCGTGCGGCCGCGCCGGGCGTTTCGGCACGCGGGTTGCGGCTCGGTCACAGTCGGAAGCGGCGGACCCGGGCCCGGCGGAGCCCGCCGCACACCCGACCCCGCACGCAGCGGTCCCGTGTATCTGGAAAGCTGGGATCATGCAGCCGAAACCGCATGTCGTGGTGGTGGGAGCCGGGATCTCCGGCCTCACGGCCGCCTACCGCCTGGGCCGGGCGGGAGCCGAGGTCACCGTAGTGGAGGCGGCGCCGCGCGTGGGCGGAAAGCTGCACGCCTCTCCCGTCGCCGGCGTCCCGGTCGACGCCGGGGCGGAGTCGGTGCTGGCGCGCAGGCCCGAGGCGCTGGACCTCATCGACGAACTCGGGCTCTCCGACCGCGTGGAGCACCCCGCGCCGCTGCCTGCGGCCATCTACAGCCGCGGCCGGCTGCGCTCGTTCCCCAAGGGCCAGGTGATGGGCGTGCCCGGGGACCTCTCGGCCCTCGCCCGCAGCCGGGTGCTGTCGGTCCCCGGCGTGCTGCGCGCCGGTCTGGACCGCGTGCTGCCGCACACCGCGATGGAGGGCGACCCGTCCGTCGCCGGCTACATCGGTGCCCGCATGGGCCGCGAGGTCGTCGAACGCCTCGTCGAGCCGATGCTGGGCGGCGTCTACGCCGGACGGGCCGAGCGGCTGTCCCTGGACTCCACCCTGCCCCAGCTCGCGCCGCAGGCCCGCCAGGAGCGGTCCCTGGCCCGGGCCGTGGGGCGCGCTGCCCGCGAGCAGCGCGCCCGGTCCGCGCCCGGAGCCCCGGCCTTCGCCACGCTGCGCGGCGGAATCGCGACCCTCACCCGGGCCCTGGCCGACAGCGGCGCCGCCCGGGTCGAGACGTCGGCGACCGTGCGCCGGATGGAGCGCACCCCCTCCGGCGGATGGTCGCTGACGGTCGGCGCGGCGGCGCCCGACGCGCCCGCCTCGCCGCCGCGCGAGGTCGCCGCCGACGCCGTCGTGCTGGCCTGCCCCGCACCGGCGGCCGCCAAGCTCCTGCGTCCGCTCGCCCCGGCCGTCGCCGACGATCTCGCCGGGATCGAGTACGCCAGCATGGCCGTGGTGACCTTCGCCTACCCGGCGAGCGCCTTCGCCCGCCGCCCGCCGGGCAGCGGGTTCCTGGTCTCGGCCCGTGAACACCTGACCGTCAAAGCCGCCACCTTCAGCAGCCTGAAGTGGCCGTGGCTGTCGCGAGAGCTCCGCGAAGCGGGCCGGGACCCGGAGACCGTCCTGGTGCGCTGCTCGATCGGGCGTGCGGGGCAGGAGGACCGGCTGCAGCGCGGCGACGACGACCTGGCCGCCGCGGCCGCCGCCGACCTCGCCGCCGTCTGCGGTATCGCCGGCGACCCCGTCGAGCGGCGGGTCACCCGCTGGGGCGGCGGCATTCCGCAGTACAACACCGGCCACGGATCCCGTGTCGAGCGCATCCGCGCCGAAGTCGCCGGGCTGGGCGGCCTCGCCGTGTGCGGCGCCGCCTACGACGGGATCGGCATCCCCGCCTGCATCGCCGGCGCGACCCGCGCCGCCGAGGAGATCCGGGCTCCGGCGGCCGGCGCCGCCGGAGCCCGGGCGTACACGACCACCAGCGACGACCCGACAAGGAGCCATCCGTGAGCACGGGGCACAGCAGCCAGGGCGCGGACGACGCGCAGGACCTCAACCAGCTCATCCGCTACACGATGTGGTCGGTGTTCAAGGCCGGGGACCTGGACGGCACCGACCGCGCCGCCGCCGGCGGGGAGCTGGAAGCGCTGTTCGACGGCGCGGCGGACCGGGGTGTGACCACGCGCGGCTCGTACGACGTGCAGGGCTTCCGCGCCGACGCCGACATGATGTTCTGGTGGATCGGTGAGAGTTCCGAGGCGGTGCAGGAGATGTACGCCTCGTTCCGCCGCACCCGCCTGGGGCGGCTGAGCACGCCGGTGTGGTCCGTGGTGGGCATGCACCGCCCGGCCGAGTTCAACCGCAGCCACGTTCCGGCGTTCCTGGCCGGCGAGGAGCCGGGCGAGCACCTGTGCATCTACCCGTTCGTGCGCTCCTACGAGTGGTACCTGCTGCCCGACGAGGAGCGCCGCGCGATGCTGGCCGAGCACGGCAAGATGGCCGGACCCTACCCCGACGTCCGGGCCAACACCGTCTCCACCTTCGGACTGAGCGACTACGAGTGGATGCTGGCCTTCGAGGCCGAGGAGCTGCACCGCATCGTCGACCTGATGCGCCACCTGCGCGGCGCCGAGGCGCGGCGCCACACGCGGGTGGAGGTCCCCTTCTACACCGGACGCCGCAAGAGCCCCGCCGAGCTGGTCGAGGCGCTGGCCTGAGGCCGGCGGGGCCGATCGGGCGCCGGCCGGCGGGCGGGTCCCGCTCCGCCTGCCGGCGCCGTCAGTCCACGGGCCCGGCGGGCGGCGGCATGGCGGGGCCGGGCGCGTGCGCGCGGGCGTGGCGGCGGCTGGCCAGCAGGTAGACCGGGACCGCCGCCAGCAGGACCAGGACCAGACTGGAACCGGAGTAGAGCAGCGCGTCGGCGGCCGGTGCGTTCACCGCCCACAGGGTCAGGCACGCCACGCTGCCCGCGATCCAGACCAGCACCGCGTAGGCGGCCCGTCCCCGCGGTTTGGGGTATTCGATACGGCTGACCATCAGCCAGGCCACCGCCAGCACCGCGGCCGCGCCCAGCAGCACCGGCGGGTCCAGGAGCACGACGGTGATCACCGCCATGGCGCCGAAAGGGCTGGGCAACCCGGTGAAGTTGCCGCAGCCCGGGCTCTGGCAGGAGAACCGCGCCAGTCGTACCACTACCGCCAGCAGTACCGCTGCCGCGGCCGCGACGGGCAGCGCTCCGCCGTCGCCGCTGAACGTTCCCCAAGCGACGACGAAGAACGCCGGCGCGAACCCGAAGCTGATGACGTCGGCGAGATTGTCCAGTTCGGCGCCCATCCCGCTGCCGCCGAGCTTGCGCGCGACCCGGCCGTCGAACAGGTCGAAGCCCGCGGCCACGAGCAGCAGCACGACGGCGGCCGCGATGGCGCCCCGGTCCAGCGGCCCGGATCCGCCCGCGGCGAGGTGGGCCGACTGGGCTGCCGCCAGCTGCCAGACCGCCATGAACCCGCACAGCGCGTTGCCCAGCGTCAGGTAGTCGGCCACGGCCAGGCGCAGCCGCGGCACGGGCGCATCGGCCGCCGCCCCGCCTGCGGCAGCCGCCACCGGGACGCCGTCGCCGCCGGGAGGTGCGGTGTCACTCCCGGTCGAGGCGGGCTTCCCCGGCTCGAACCTTCTGGCCGACCGCCACCGCCGGGGCGACCCCCGGCGGGAGGTAGACGTCGACACGGGAGCCGAAGCGGATGAGGCCGATCCTCTGCCCCTTCTCCACCTTCTGCCCTTCAGTGAGATACGGGACGATACGCCGGACCATCGCGCCGGCGATTTGAACGACCGTGACCTCACCGATCTCGGTTTGGAAGGTCCAGATGACGCGCTCATTACGCTCGCTGTCCTTGTCGAATGCAGGTCGGAAGCCGCCGGGCCGGTGCTGGACACCGGCCACGACCCCTTCCAGCGGTGCACGGTTGACGTGCACGTTCAGGGGGTTCATGAAGACGGCGACGCGGGTGCTGCCGTCGCTGCGGGGGTCGATGAACTGCACGACGCCGTCGGCCGCACAGGCGATTCCGGCGCCGGCGGTGACGCGGTCGGGATCGCGGAAGAACCACACCATCGCCAGCGCCAGCGCTACCGCGGGCAGGGCGGCCGCCAGCACGACGGGCACGACGGCGGACACGGCTCCCAGGGCGAGGACGAGGGCGAAGGCCGGCAGCAGCCACGGCGCCGACCCGCGGGCCATACCGGTCCGGATGCGTCGCCAGGTGCGGGCGGGGGCCGGTGTCTGCCGGTCGTGTTCGGTCATCGCCAACTTCCGTCGGGGCGGGGGCCGGGCCGGGCCGTGCGTGTGCGGGCGGGCACAGCGATCGTAACGGCTGGAGGACCCAAGACGACCAGCCGAGTAGACCCGTGGAAGAGGATGCTATTGCACTGAGTCGTCCGCCTCCAGCGTGAGGGCCACGGAGTTGATGCAGTAGCGGGCGTCGGTCGGCGTGTCGTACCCCTCGCCGTAGAAGACGTGGCCGAGGTGGGAGTCGCACTGCGCGCAGCGCGCCTCCGTGCGCACCATACCCAGGGAGCGGTCCTCGTACAGCGCGACCGCCTCGCTTTCGGCGGGGTCGAAGAAGCTCGGCCAGCCGCAGTGGGACTCGAACTTCTCGGCGGAGCGGAACAACTCGGTGCCGCAGGCGCGGCAGCGGTAGACGCCGGTGGTCGACGTGGAGACGTAGTCGCCGCTCCACGGGCGTTCGGTGGCCCCCTGGCGCAGCACGGCGAAGGCCGCCGGATCGAGCAGGGAGCGCCACTCCTCGTCGGACTTGTGCACGGAGCCGGTGGTTTCATCCATACCTGCGACGCTACCGCGCTACCGCGTTTCCGCGATTCGCACTCCCTCGTCCGATTGGGGAGACGACGGCCGGTGGGTGTGGAGTCAACACACCATGGGCTGATCAATGCCTGTTTCTTCACTCCTGGGAAGTTCGTCGGAAAGGCGTTCGGGTACGGAACGTAGTGAGGCTATCGGCAGCCGGGAGTGTGACAATGCTGGTTTCGTATCGACAGCCATTGATTCACCGACAGCCGCTCCATGTGGGGTGGGCCCGCTACTACCGCCTCTGGGTCGATCACCAGCTCGGCCGGATCCGTGAGGGGACCCGGCCGGGGTGGAACGCAGTCGCCGCAGCCGCTTCCGAAGTCGACTGGGCCGTCCGGCTCACCGCCGGCGCCGCGGCCTTGCGCGCGCTCCGGGCGCGTCCGGGCCCGTGGACCGACGGGAAGCTGCTCGCGCTGCTGTGTGTGATCGCCTTCGGATCGCTGGTCGTCGCCGGCCTGCTGGGCTTCGCCCTCAGCCGGTGGTTCGCCGGTGGTTCCGGCGACGTCCTGCCCGCCGCGGGCGGGGCGGTCGCCGTCGGAGGAGCCCTCATCGCCCTGGTCTTCCTGGTCTTCGCCTCGGTCGACGGAGACCGGGCGGGGGCGGACCGGATACGAGGGCGGCGGTAGGTTCAGGCACCCGGCTCGCTCGGCGGGCCGGGGCCGTCCTCTCCCGGCCCGCCGAGCACACGGCACCGTGCCGAGACGCGTGGCCGCCGGCGGGGCGCCGCAGGTTCCCTAGTGAACCCCGCCCTCTATACGGGCACGAAAGCGCCTGCACGTCAACAGTCGCCGGCCCGGAAGCCGCACGCGGCCCGGCCGCGCGCAGCGTGCCCGCCGCAGCCCCCACCGCGGCCGGATCCCCGAACGCCGCTCACGCGTCGAAGTCGTACTGCAGCACATAGGCCGAACCGTCCAGGGTCATCTCGTTGAACTCCACGGGCGTGTGTTCGGCGGTCAGCGCCGTGCGCAAGACGTCCAGCACCGGGGTGCCCCGCTGCAGGGCCAGCGCCCGCGACTCGTCGGGCGTGGGCATGCGCACCCGGACCTCCTCGGTGAAGTGGGCGGGCGCCCGCCCCTGCTCGGCCAGGCGGGCGTAGATGCCGCCGGGGCCGGTGTCGGGCTCGGCGATGGCCGTGCCCCGCGCCAGATCCGCCGGGAGGTAGGACGTGGCCAGCTGCATCGGCCGCTGGGCCAACCGGTAGCGCCGGTGGCGCCGCACCACCGGCGCCCGGTCGTCCAGCCCCAGCGCGCGGGCGACGTAGGCAGGAGCGGGGGCCGTGTCCACCTCGATCCCGTCGGTCTCGAAGGAGCCGCCGGCGGCGTCGGCCTGCCAGACGGCGCGCCCCGCGCCCCACAGATCCCGCGACAGCCGTCGCGGACCGTGCCGGCGCAGCGGTCGGAAGGTGCGGACGTAGACCCCGGAACCGCGGATCGCCACGACGACGCCCTCGTCGATCAGCACCGACAGCGCTTGGCGGGCCGTGGCCCGGGCGACGCCGTACTGCTTCATCAGGTCGTTCTCGCCGGGAACGCGGTCTCCGTCGGAGAACCGTCCCGAGGCGATGGCGGCTCGCACATCCTCGGCGATCTCGCGGTAGAGCGGTGCGTCGTTTTCGGACGTCGGCACTGCGTTCATCCTCTCGCCCGGAAAGCACTGGGACGGCGGAAGGGGGCGGCGCTCCGGCCGTGACCGCGCCGCCTTCGCTGGGGGAGCCGGGTCGGGGGTCGGGAATCTTGCCGATTGCCTCGTTTACCACCCACATAGGGGGGAGCGTGATAACGAACCACACTCCGGGTATGTCCCGCAGACGGTTCGGTTATGCGTCCCCGGCGGCGGTCCGGAACCGGCCGGACCCGCCGCCGGCGCGAAGCCCGGCGCTCACGCCGGGACCGGCGATCAGGGCCGCGTGTACCTGATGAACAGCGACTCCTCCGACTCCAGCAGCCCCGCCATGCGCAGGTCGCGCGTGTGGGACGGGGCGTCGCCGGCGACGATCCGGGCGGGCTCGGGGCCCAGCAGACGCGGGCTCAGCGTCAGGCACAGCTCATCCAGCAGCCCCTCCGCCGCGAACTCCGCCAGCAGGTGCGGCCCGCCTTCGGTCAGGACCCGGTACAGGCCGCGCTCGGCCAGCGCATCCAGCACCGCCTGGGGGCGCACCCACGTGCTGCCCGCCACCACCACGTCGGCGGTCCGCTCGGCCTCGCGGCGCCGGTCGGCCGGAGCCGACTCCGTGGTGATCACGACGGTGCGCGAGTGCGGCGGCGCCCCCGCGAGCACGTCGGGATGCACGTCCAGGGTGCGGGTCACCACCGCCAGGGGCGGGGTTTCGGGGCGCCCGTCGCGCAGATCGCCCCACAGCTCGCGCGGGCGCACCGGACGGTACCCTTCGATGCGCGCCGTCCCCGCCCCCGCCAGCACGACGTCGGCGTGCCCGCGCAGCACGCTCATCACGGCGCGGTCGGGCGGGGAGGACAGGTCGGCGGTGCGGCCCGACGGGCCCCAGGCCCCGCCGTCGGCGCTGGAGACCATGTTGGCGCGCAGCCAGGGGCGCGCGAGGCCCTCCGGATAGGCGTAGGCGGCGACGATGTCGGCCCCGTCCTGGGGATGCGGGAGCAGCGCGCGGAACCGGGGGCCCTGACCTGCGGCGGCGGTGGGTGCGGAAGTCATGGTTGCGAGCCTAAACAACACCGCCTGCCGCGGTCCGCCGGGCCCGCGGGTACCGAGCCCCTCCCCGGGCCGGGCACCCGCCGCGGACCCGGGAAGGCGGCCCTCAGCCCTGCGCGGCCCGGCCGTGCGAGACGCGGCGCAGCAGCAGCAAAGCGCGGTCGATCACCCGGACGGTGCCCGAGGCCGGGACCGGCGGGCGGTCGGCCGTGTCGGGTTCGGCGGTGTCCAGGGCGGTCTCCCACGTGCCGCCGTAGGCCCGCCCCGGAAGGGTGAAGTCCACCGGCTCGGCGCCGTTGTTGAGCAGCAGCAGGAACGAGTCGTCGCGCACCGGGCGGCCACGCGGATCGGGTTCGCTGATGGCGTCGCCGTTGAGGAACGCCCCCAGCACGTGCCCGCCCGCGTTCCAGTCGCCGTCGCCCATGGGCGTGCCGTCGGCGCGCAGCCAGGCGACATCGGGCAGGCCGCTTCCGCCGGCCGTGCCGCCCTGGAAGAACCGGCGCCGCCGGAACACCGGGTGCTCGCGGCGCAGCCGCGCCAGGCCGCGCACGAACTCCAGCAGGTCCGAGGCCTCGTCGGCGCGCTTCCAGTCGATCCAGGCGAGCTCGTTGTCCTGGCAGTAGGCGTTGTTGTTGCCGCCCTGGGTGCGTCCGATCTCGTCGCCGTGGGAGAGCATCACCACGCCCTGCGAGCAGAACAGCGTGGCCAGGAAGTTGCGCACCTGGCGGCGGCGCAGGGCCACGACCTCGGGCCGCTCGCTGGGGCCCTCGACCCCGTGGTGGGCGGAGCGGTTGTCGTCGGTGCCGTCGCGGTTGCCTTCGCCGTTGGCTTCGTTGTGCTTGTCGGAATAGGAGACCAGATCGGCCAGTGTGAATCCGTCGTGGCAGGTCACGAAATTGACCGAGGCCACAGGGCGGCGGCCGTCGTCTTGGTAGAGGTCGCTGGAGCCCGCCAGCCGCGAGGCGAGCTCGGGAACCACCGGCTCCCCGCGCCAGAAGTCGCGTACGGTGTCGCGGTACTTGCCGTTCCACTCGGTCCACAGCGGCGGGAAGTTGCCGACCTGGTAGCCGCCCGGGCCCACGTCCCAGGGTTCGGCGATCAGCTTCACCTGGGAGATGACCGGGTCCTGATGGACGATGTCGAAGAAGGTGCTCAGCCGGTCCACGTCGTGGAACTCCCGCGCCAGAGCAGAAGCCAGGTCGAAGCGGAAGCCGTCGACGCGCATCTCGGTCACCCAGTAGCGCAGCGAGTCCATGATCAGCTGCAGCGCATGCGGGTGGCGCACGTTGAGGCTGTTGCCGCAGCCGGTGTAGTCGAGGTAGTAGCGCTGGTCGTCGTCGGCCACCCGGTAGTAGCTGAGGTTGTCGATGCCGCGCAGCGACAGCGTGGGCCCCATGTGGTCGCCCTCGACCGTATGGTTGTAGACCACGTCGAGCAGCACCTCGATGCCGGCTTCGTGCAGCGACTTGACCATGGCCTTGAACTCCTGCACCTGCTCGCCGCGTTCGCCGTTGGCCGCGTACCCGGCGTGCGGGGCGAGGTAGGCCAGGGTGTTGTAGCCCCAGTAGTTGGTCAGCCCCCGTGCCACCAGCGCGTGCTCGGGCACGAAGTGGTGCACCGGCATCAGCTCCACCGCGGTGGCGCCCAGCGAGGTCAGGTAGTCGATCATCACCGGATGAGCCAGGCCGGAGTAGGTGCCGCGCTGGTGCTCGGGGATGTCGGGGTGGCGCATGGTCAGCCCGCGCACGTGCGACTCGTAGACGACCGTCCGGTGGTACGGGATCCGCGGCGGTGCGGAGTTGCCCCAGTCGAAGTAGGGGCTGACGACCACGCACTTGGGAACGTAGGCAGCGCTGTCGCGGTCGTTGCGCCGGCCGGGGTCGGCGAAGTGGTAGCTGAACAGCGACTCGTGCCAGTGCACGTCGCCGTCGATGGCCTTGGTGTAGGGGTCGATCAGCAGCTTGTTCGGGTTGCACCGGTGCCCCTGCTCGGGCGCGTAGGGGCCGTGCACCCGGTAGCCGTAGCGCTGCCCCGGGCCGGTGCCGGGCAGGTAGCCGTGCCAGACGAAACCGTCGTTCTCGGTCAGCGCCACCCGGGTCTCGCCGCCCCGCTCGCCGAAGAGGCACAGCTCGACGCCCTCCGCGGCCTCGGAGAACAGCGAGAAATTGGTCCCCGATCCGTCGTAGGTGGCACCGAGGGGATAGGGGGTACCGGGCCAGACTTCCACCATGGCAAGCAATCTCGTTTCTCATTCGTCCTGTGACGAGATGGTTGTTCCGTCCTGGCCGGTCGAGTATTCCTCCTGTCGCCGAATCGTGCAGGTCACCACGGGGGCGATGCCCGATTCCGACGTGCTTGCCGCATTGGTGTCCGGTTTCGGCCCCCACGGCTGCGCCCGGATCGGGGATTGCGGACACCCCGGCCGGGGCGCAGCTGTCAGGCGGGCTCGGGACGGGCGCGGTCGATGATCGCGGCGGTGTCGGCGCCGCGCGGCAGGGTCCCGAACACGCCGCCCCAGTCGCCGCCCAGACGCGACGCGGCGAACGCGTCGGCGACGGGCCCGGGGCCGTGCCGGATCAGCAGCGAGGCCTGCAGGAGCAGCGCCATGGACTCGACGATCCGGCGCGCCCGGAACTCGGCCTCGTCGGTGTCGTGCAGCAGTTCCAGCAGTGTCTTCAGCGCACCGTCGAACCGGGAGTCGGCGCCCTCGGCGCGGCGCAGTTCGGCGACGAACGCCTCGACCGCCTCGGGACGGCGCCCCAGCGCGCGCAGCACGTCCAGCGCCGCGACGTTGCCCGACCCCTCCCAGATCGAGTTCAGCGGCGACTCCCGGAACAGCCGCGGCATCCCGGACTCCTCGACATAGCCGTTGCCGCCCAGGCACTCCAGTGCCTCGGCGGAGTGTGCGGCCAGCCGCTTGGTCACCCAGAACTTGCCCACCGCCACCGCGACCCGGCGGAAGGCGGCTTCGCCCTCGTCGCCGCGGACCGCCCGGTCTGCGGCGCCGGCCAGGCGCATCATCAGGGCGGTCGCGGCCTCCGACTCCAGCGCGAGGTCGGCCAGCACGTTGCGCATCAGCGGCTGTCCGATGAGGGCACCGCCGAAGGCGTGGCGCTGCGCGGCGTGGTGGAGGGCCTGTACCAGCCCGGCCCGCATGCCGGCCGCCGACCCGATCACGCAGTCCAGCCGCGTGCCGTTGACCATTTCGAGGATGGTGCGCACGCCCCGGCCCGGTTCTCCCACCGGCCAGGCGAAGGCGCCGTCGTACTCCAGCTCCGCCGAGGCGTTGGACCGGTTGCCGAGCTTGTCCTTGAGCCGCTGGATCGCCAGCGCGTTGCGCGTGCCGTCCTCCAGCACCCGCGGCACCAGGAAGCAGGTCAGCCCTTCCGGCGCCTGGGCGAGAGTGAGGAACAGGTCGCCCATCGGCGCCGACGTGAACCACTTGTGCCCGGTGAGGCGGTAGCCGCCCTCGGCGGCGGGCACGGCGCGCGTGGTGTTGGCCCGCACGTCGGAGCCGCCCTGCTTCTCGGTCATCGACATGCCCGCGAGCAGGCCGCTCTTGGATTCCGGCGGGCGCAGCCCGAAGTCGTAGGTGCGCGCCGTCAGCAGCGGCTCCAGGCGCGCGGCCAGCTCGGGGGAGTGGCGCAGCGCCGGCACCGCCGCATACGTCATCGAGATCGGGCAGCCGTGCCCGTTCTCCACCTGCGACCAGGTGTAGAACTTCGCGGCGCGGGCGACGTGGGCGCCGGGGCGGTCGTCGGCCCACGGCGCGGCGTGCAGCCCGCGGGTCACGGCCGTGTCCATCAGCACGTGCCAAGCGGGGTGGAAGTCGACCTCGTCGACGCGGTGGCCGTAGCGGTCGTGGGTGCGCAGCACCGGCTCGTTGGCGTTGGCCTGCTCGCCCCAGGCCTGGGCGCGGGCGGTGCCGGCCAGACGCCCCAGCTCGTGCACCTCCTCGGCCGCCCAGCCGGCCTCCTCGCGCTCCAGCCCCGACAGCAGCGCGGGATCGGCGGCGGCGTCGTGGTCCTCCAGCGGCTCGGGCTGGTTGAAAACCTCGTGCGTAGGGGGCATGGCGCGGCTTCCCTTCGACGACTCCCGAATGCGATTCGGGTCACGGTGGGGGCCAGCCTAACGCCTGGCCGCGCACCGGACGCGGGACCGCCACTCGGGCCAGCTCCGCAGCGTAAGGAAGCTCCGGCAGCGGGGCGCCAAGCGGGGGCAGGAGTACAGGTTCCGAGCTGGCGCCCACCGGGCCCACGCACCGCCGGTGCGGCGCGGCGCCCGCCGTCGGGTGATCCCACGCCCGCCGCCGATCGCCGGCGGGAGGGGCCGCGATCTCGCGCGCCTACCGCGCCGCCGCGTCCGGCACCGGTACGCGGCCCAGCGCCTCGTCGTAGCGGCGCAGCACCGCCTCGGCCACCTCGGGGGCGTCGCCCAGAGCGGGCGAGACCGCCTCCGCGCCCGCGGCGAAGGACCGCTCGGCCACCCGGTCGGCGAAGTAGCCCGGTGCCAGCAGGTAGCCGGCCACGGCCACACGCGCGGCGCCCTCGGCACGCAGGGCGGCCACCGCCTCGCCGGGGTCGGGGGAGGCCGCCGACGCGAACGCCGGAACCACGCGCTCCCAGGGACCGCGCCGCCACAGGTCGGCGGCGGCGCCGGCGATCACCGCGTTGGCGTCGGCGTGGCTGGACCCCGCGGACGCCAGCACCAGCGACGTCCCCGCCCGGCGCGCCCGGGGCGTTCGGGCCAGGCGCCGCTCCACCGCGTCCAGCAGCAGCGGGTGCGGCCCCAGGGTCGAGCCGTAGTGCACCCGCAGCCACGGGCACGACTCCCGCACCCGGTCCAGGACCGAGGGCAGGTCGACTTTGCTGTGGTAAGCGGCCGTCAGCAGCGCCGGCAGCACTACGGCCTCACCGGCTCCCTCGGCCGCCAGCCCGGTCAGCGCATCCTCGGCGCCCGGCGCCACGTGGTCCAGGTAGGCCACGCGCACGTCCAGGCCGGGCCGCATTCCGCGCACGCGCTCGAACAGCGCCTCGACGGCCCGCGCCGAGCGCGTGTCCGCGCTGCCGTGGGCCACCGCTACCAGCGGAACGTCCGCACCGCTCCGCGCTCCGTCGCTCATCCCGGCCCCGCTCAAACGTGTATGCCGCACTCGGTCTTGTTCATCCCCGCCCAGCGGCCGCTGCGCGGATCCTCGCCCCCGGCCACCCGCCGCGTGCAGGGGGCGCAGCCGATGGACGGGAACCCGTCGTACTGCAGCGGGTTGACCAGGACACCCTTCTCCTCGATGTAGGTGTCGACCTCTTCGCGGGTCCACCGGGCGATCGGGTTGACCTTGACCATCTTCTTGCGGCGGTCCCACTGGACCACTCCGGTGCCGCGGCGGGTGGCGGCGTCGTCGCGGCGCAGGCCGGTCAGCCACGCGTCGTAGGGCTCCAGCGCGCGCTGCAGCGGTTCCACCTTGCGCACGTGGCAGCAGATTCCGGGGTTGCGGCCGTGCAGCCGCGGGCCCAGGTCGCGGTCCTGCTCGGCCACGCTGCGCTGCGGTTCGACGTTGATCAGATTGATGGGGTAGACGGACTCCACCGCGTCGCGCGTGCCGATGGTCTCGGCGAAGTGGTAGCCGGTGTCCAGGAAGATGACGTCGATTCCGGGGACGACCTGGGAGGCCAGGTCGACCATGAGTGCGTCGGCCATGGAGGAGGTCATGCACAGCCGGTCGCCGAAGGTCTCGGAGGCCCACTGGATGATCTCCTGAGCGCTTGCGTCTTCCAGTTCGGCCGCGGCCCTGTCCGCCAGGTCCTGGCCGTCCAATGTGACGTTCATGCGTTCCCATCCGTCGGTGTACGGCCGCTGTCGGGGCCGCCGAAAGCGGCCGAGCGCAGGCCGATGAACTTCACCCGGAACACCCGCGCGCAGGCCAGGCAGGCCCAGGGGTAGCCCGCGCCGGCTTCGCCGTCGTCCTCGTGCGGCATCAAGTCCTCGTCCCCGCAGTAGGGGCAGTAGTGCGGGGCGGCGCGTTCGCTCATCGTGTGTTCCTCACCCCTGCCGTCGGGTCGCTCACTCGGTCCGGGCGGCGGGCGGTCCCGCCCCGGCCGCGCAGCGCTGCACGGCCGGCGCCGGCGCTCGCGGGGCGCCGGCATCCTGCGCTCACTTCAGATCGCCGTCCTCGGCGCGGGCGGCCCACGAGGCGAACGACTCGTCCTCCTCGCGCCCGTCCAGGAAGCGCCGCAGCACCCGCTCGATGTAGTCGGGCAGCTCCGCCGAGGTGGTCTTGAGCCCGCGCACCTTGCGTCCGAAGGAGGGGGTGAGCCCCATGCCGCCGCCCAGGTGCACCTGGAAGCCCTCGACCTGCCGGCCGTCGGCGTCGGTCACCAACTGGCCCTTGAGCCCGATGTCGGCCACCTGGATGCGCGCGCAGGAGTTGGGGCAGCCGTTGAGGTTGATGGTGACCGGCTCGGGGAAGTCCGGCAGCCGGCGCTCCAGCTCGTCGATCAGCTCCGAGCCGCGGTCCTTGGTCTCGACGATCGCCAGCTTGCAGAATTCGATCCCGGTGCAGGCCATGGTCTGGCGGCGGAAGACGCTGGGCCGCACCTGCAGGTCCTCGGCCTCCAGCGCCGCCGTGATGGAGTCGAGCCGCCGGTCCTCGACGTCGAGGACGACGAGCTTCTGGTCGGCCGTGGTGCGGATGCGGTCGGAGCCGTGCTCCTCGGCGATACCGGCGATGCGCGAGAGCAGCGTGCCCGACACCCGTCCCACGCGCGGCGCGAAGCCGACGTAGTTGCCGCCGTCGCGCTGGGGGTGGACGCCGATGTGGTCGCGCTGCTGGCCCTCGCGCATATCCACCTCGGGACCGTCGGGCAGCGCATAGCCCAGGTACTCCTTTTCGAGCACCTCGCGGAACGCCTCCGGCCCCCAGTCCTTGATCAGGAACTTGATGCGGGCACGGTGGCGCAGGCGCCGGAAGCCGTAGTCGCGGAAGACCGCGGTGACGCCCGCCCAGACCTCGCTGACCTGGTCGGGGCGCACGAAAGCGCCCAGCCGCTGAGCGAACATCGGATTGGTCGACAGCCCGCCGCCCACCAGCAGGTCGTATCCGGGGGTGCCGTCCGGGCCGACCACGCCCGCGAAGGACACGTCGTTGATCTCGTGGTTGGTGCAGTACGCCGAGCACCCAGAGATCGAGGACTTGAACTTGCGCGGCAGGTTCGAGAACAGCGAACTGCCGACGTACTCCTCGTTGATCTGCTGAATCTGGGGGGTGGCGTCGACGATCTCGTCGGCGTCGATGCCGGCCAGGGGGCAGCCCAGGATCACGCGGGGAGTGTCGCCGCAGGCCTCCATGGTCGACAGCCCCACGGACTCCAGCTTCTCCCAGATCGCGGGGACGTCCTCGACCCGGATCCAGTGCAGCTGGACGTTCTGCCGGTCGGTGACGTCGGCGGTGTCGCGCGCGTAGGAGGTGGAGATCTCGCCGATGGCGCGCAGCTGGGCCACGCTCAACTGGCCGCCGTCGATGCGGACCCGCATCATGAAGTAGCGGTCGTCGAGCTCCTCGGGCTCCAGCACCGCGGTCTTGCCGCCGTCGATGCCGGGAGCGCGCTGGGTGTACAGGCCCAACCAGCGGAAGCGGCCGCGCAGGTCGGCGGGGTCGATGGAATCGAAGCCGGCCTTGGAGTAGATGTCGATGATGCGCTGCTGGACGTTCAGCCCGTCATCGTTCTTCTTGTTCTCTTCGTTCTTGTTGAGCGGTTCCCGGTAGCCGAGGGCCCATTGGCCCTCGCCTCGGCGCGGCCGGGCGCCGCTCGTCGATGCGGACGTGGGAGGCATCGCGGGGTCCTCCGAAGCGATTGCGCGGGGCGCAGAGGGCCGGCGCGCACCACAGCGGAACCTCGCTGTCCGGCACGTCGTCGTGAATCCGGAAGGAGCGGTGGTTCGGCGTGGACCAACGTCGGCGCCGCTTGCGCCCCTGGAGATACGGGCGTGGAAACAGAAAGCGGCGGGGTCAGCCGACGTTGCGACAGATGGCGCTGCGAACTCGAAGGAGGTCTACGTGGCGGCGCACGCAGAGCATCGGGTCCAGGACAGCCATCATGTCTTCGACAATCGCATGCCGCAGACCCGGTTGTCCAGATACCGCCCGCGCCCGCGGCCGTGAACCTCGTCACGCAGCGGGCGGTGCCGGTTCCCGGCACCGGTCACGGTCGGCTATCGAAGAGCGCTTCGAGCGCGCCGCAGGCGGGGCGCCCGGGACCGGTGCACCTAGGTTGGGCAGAGTGTGGGCTTGGTGGAGTCGGACCGCGGAAGCCGCCCGAGCGCGGGCGGCGGCCTGGCGTGCGCGCCACCCGGTGCCGGGCGCGCTGGCCGTGCTCCTGACCCGCACCGTGCGTTCCGTCTCGCGTACGCGCGTGGTCGGGCTGGCCGCCGAGTCGGCCTTCTTCTCCCTGCTGTCGCTGCCGGCGCTGCTGCTGGGGCTCGTGGGGACGCTGGGCCACATGGAACCGGTCCTGGGTTCCGACACCGTCCGGGAGATCCGCGGCTGGATGCTGGGCCTCGCCGCCTCCGTACTCACCTCCGACACCGTCGGCTCGCTCGTCGCCCCGCTCGTCGACGAGTTCCTGGACGGCGCGCAGGGCGGGATGCTCTCGGTGACCTTCGTCGTGTCGCTGTGGTCGGGATCGCGCGCCATGAACGTGTTCATCGACGCCATCACCATCGCCTACGGACTCGACGAACTGCGCGGCTACATGGGCCGCCGCGTGCTGGCGCTGGTCGCCTACCTGGGCGGGCTGCTGTTCGCGCTGCTGGTGCTTCCGGCACTGGTGGCCGGACCCGACGTCGTGCACCGGCTGCTCCCGGCCACCGTCGGCTACCTGCACCTGCTCTACTGGCCTCTGGTGTGCGTCCTGTCGACGCTGGCGGTGGCCATGCTGTACATGCTGAGCACCCCGGTACGCACACCGCCGTGGCGCTACCTGCCCGGTGCGGTGGCGGCGATGCTCATCCTGCTCGTCGGGTCGGCTGTACTGCGCGTGTACCTGGACGCCTCCTTCGGGCAGGTGACCATCTACGGCTCGCTGGCGGCGCCCATCGCCGTGCTCGTGTGGCTGTGGGTGATGGCGCTGGCGGTGCTGATCGGATCGGCGCTCAACGCCGAGACCGACGCCATGTGGCCGACCCCGCGCACCGCCGCGGCCCGCGCCCGGATCGCCGCCCGGCGCCACGAGCGGGCCCGCCGCATGGTGGAGCGCCGCGAAGCCGCGCTTCAGGCCACCGGCGCGCCCGGTGATGCGCTGGTCGAGACGTCGGCGGAGATGGCCGCGCGCATGTGGCGGCGGCTGAGCTGGGGCGAGGGCCGCGACGGCGAGGAATCCGGCGAAGCCCGAGCGGACGCTCCGCCCGCGGAACCGGGGGACGGCGGGCACGGGCCGGCCCACCCCCGCGGGGACGGTCGGCAGGAGCCTGGGGCATCCTCGTAGGAACCGGCGCGTTCCTCCCGAATCCCCATACTCCGCGCCGGCTGGGTGGTCACCATGGTCTGCGCTCCCGGTTCCGTCGGCGGGGTCGCCCGCCGGCGGTCGCGCCGCGCCGCCGGCGCCGCCGCGCTCGTCCTGGCGCTGGCCGGCTGCGGCCTGCTGCCGCCGTCGGACGTCGACACCGGCGGCCCGTCCGGCGCCGAGTCGAGCGCGCCGTCGAGCCCGCCCGCCGACGGGCCGTCGGCGCCCGGGGCGGGGTCCGCCGCCCCGCCCACCGCCGAACGCGTCGAGCAGGCCCGGTCGCGCCTGCAGGACGCCGAGGTGGGCCCCGAATCCTCCGGAGCGGACTACGACCGCGACGCGTTCGGCTCCTCCTGGGTCGACACCGACGACAACGGCTGCCGGACCCGCGACGACGTCCTCGCCCGCGACCTGAGCGACACCCGCACCGACGAGGACTGCGGTGTCTCCGAGGGAGTGCTGGAGGACCCCTACACGGGGGAGCGGACCCGTTTCTCCGCCGAGGCGCCGGCGGAGGTCCAGATCGACCACGTCGTCCCGTTGGCGCTGGCCTGGCGGACCGGGGCGAGCGAATGGGACCGCGACACGCGTGTGGAGTTCGCCAACGACCCCGACAACCTGCTCGCCGCCGACGGCCCGGCCAACCAGGCCAAGAGCGACTCCGGGCCGGGGGAGTGGCAGCCGTATCCGGCGTTTCGCTGCACCTACGCCCTCACCTACGTGGATGTGATCGACGAGTACGGTCTCCGGCTGCCCGCCGACGACCACGCTGCCCTGGAAGAGGCGCTGGCGGACTGCTGAACCGCCCCGCAGCCGCGCCCCGCCTTTCCGCCCCGGACCCCCGGCCCCGGACCCCCGGTTCCGGGGCGGGCGCCGCTGCGCACGCTCCAAACCGGGAGCGAGCGGCCTTTGGCTTCCGCTCCCCGGGCTAAAACCCGGGGATTCCTACGGCGGCCGGATGTGGCCAGAACAGACCCGCAGGGCCGACGACGGCGGATGCCCCGCGGCCGCCGGTGTGCACCGTCGTGCGCACACACGCTGCGACGCAGGCCGCCGTGCGCGGCCCCGCGGAACGATCCGGCGGCGCCGCGGCCGCCGTCGCCCGCTGCGTACCGGGGGCGGGGGCGGCGGGGCGGAAGTATTATCGCCGTGGCGCGACCTTACTCCCTGCAGCAGGCCGACCCCGCAAGGCGGCCGGCTCCGGCGGCGGTGCCCTCCGCCTCCGAGCGCCCGGCACGACAGCATCCCTTAGCGGCGGAACGGGATCGGCCCCCGCAACGGGTTCTCCCGCCTGAAGGCGGGGCGCACCCGCCGGGGGCGAGGCCCGCCGTTACCAGCACCGGCCGACACCCGAGGGAGGTGACCCCGTTGGCTCCGTTGCACACAGGACAGCAGACCCGCCAGGCCGTGCCTCCTCAGCGGCCTGCTCCGGACCCCGGCCGGGCAGACACCCCCGGGAACAGGGACGAACGGGAGCCGGGCGCCCCGCGGCCCCCGGTGCGGAACACGTGCGAGAGGAGGCCGCGGCGCTTCAGCCGGCGGGGCGCCGCCCCCGACCGACCCCCGGTCAGGGAGCAGCACCGTGAGGTGCACCCGGACGTGTTCGTGCGCGACCGGCACCACGGGTTCCCGAGGTTGCGTATGCCCCGCACCGAGGCGTTCTCCGGCATCGCCGCCGGCGGCGGCGGACGGTCACGGCTACACGAACCGGCCCGAAGGCAACACCACCGGAAAGGAGGAAGCGGCGTCCTCCCCGGCCTGACGACCGGGGTATCCGCCGCAGAACCCTGATGACCGCAGCGCCTCCACCGCCGCGTCCGCCGCAGGCGGTGCCCGCCGGTGCGGCCCCGCGCTCCCGGAGGAGGCCGTGAGTGAACCGGCGCCGCACAGCAGTCCCGTGATCCTGGTCGTCTCCGCCGACGAGCGCAGCGCCGAGGTCACCGTCGAGCGCCATACGCACACGGTCGTCGGCACTACGCCGAAAGAGACGCGCAACGCCGCCCTGGACCGGGCCGCCGCGTACGCCGCCCACCTGGGCAGGCCCGTTCTGGTCGACGCCCGCGACGGCAACGGCCTCTGGCGGCTGACCGTCACCCCCGCCGGCGTCGTGCGCGCCGCCGGCGGCACCGAGGCCGCCCGGCTGAGCGGGAAACGCACGTCCACGCGCGGCAGGCGCATCGCCCTGGCCGCGGCCGGCGCGGTCCTCGCCGCGGCGCTCCTCGCCGGCGGTGCTCTCGCCGCCGTGCGCTACGGACCCGAACCGCGGCCCGACACGACCGCCCCTGCCCAGGAGCAGCACGCCGCGACCATGCAGACACGGCAGGCGCCGCCCGGGTTCACCCGGGAAGCGGTCTGGCGCCGGACCATGCACGCCGACACACGGCCCGACGTCGCCCCCGGCGGCGAACGCGCCGCCTACATCGACACCGGCGGCCGACTGAGCGTCGTGGGGCCCGACGGTGAGCCCGTATGGCGGGCCGACCTCCCGATTCCCGCCGACGACGTCGCGGGCTCGCCGCGCTTCGTGCACGCGGGCGCCGGTACGGCCGTCGCGGTGGTCGGCGGCGGAGCACTGTGGCTGTGGCCGCCCGACGGCGGCACCCCGGAGGAGATCGAACTCCCCGAAGGCGCCGACGTCAGCTTCGCCGGCGGCGCGCCGCTGGTCATCGCCGGCGGCCGTGCCTCGATCCCGATCGACGGAGAGCTCGCCTCCGTCGACAAGCCTCAGGGGACCGGCGCGGTGCTCTCCGACGGCGAACAGGTGCTGACCGCCGTCGTGCAGGGCCCGTGGATCTGGGTCGCACCCGACGGCACGAACCGGAGCGTCCAGCCCCGGCCGCCCGAGGGCGCCGGCGCCCTCCACGAGGTCTACACCGCCGGCGGCGGCCGCGTCGTCGCCGCCTGGAGCCTGCCCGGCGAAGACGACCGGGTGCTGCTCGCGTTCCACGACTGGTCGGACGGTTCGGTCGCGGCCGCCGCGGAAGCCCCGTTGGAGGGCCTCCGCGAAGGCGCGTACGTGCACAGCTCCGGCGCAGCCGCCTTCGGCCCCGTCGTCGCCGATCCGCAGGCCGGCGACGCCGACGCCCTGGAGGGGTTCGGGGCCGTCAGCGCCGCCGGCGACACCGTCTTCGGCGCCGTGGGCGGCGGTGCGGTCGCGGCCACCGCGGGCGCAGAGCCGATCGAACTCGAGGGCGACGTCGCGCGGCCGTGGGGGCTGCTCGGCGGCCGCGCGGTCGTCGTCGCCGACGGCGACCTGTACGCCCTCGTGCCCGAATAACCCCTTGATAAGCGGAATGGAGCGATATGTCCTGGAAACCACGTGCGATCGGCGTGGCCGCGGCCGGCTTGATTGCCGCGGGCTTCGCCGGCGCACCGGCCTACGCCGGCACCGCGGACGCGGATGCGGCCCCCGACGCGCAGGAGGCCGTCCCGCCGACTGCGGAGCAGGAGGAGCAGGTCGTCGAGCCGGAGGTCGGACTCGTCGGTGCGGTGGAAGGCGCCGGTGTCCCGGCCCGCGCCGCCGACGAAGCCCCGGAGCCCGCCGACGAAGACCCGGAGCCCGGCGGCGGGGGTGAGGGCCCCGGCGATGGTGATGGCGGGGGTGAGGGCCCCGGCGATGGTGATGGCGGGGGTGAGGGCCCCGGTGACGGTGATGGCGGGGGTGAGGGCCCCGGCGATGGTGATGGCGGGGGTGAGGGCCCCGGCGATGGTGATGGCGGGGGTGAGGGCCCCGGCGATGGTGATGGCGGGGGTGAGGGCCCCGGCGATGGTGATGGCGGGGGTGAGGGCCCCGGCGATGGTGATGGCGGGGGTGAGGGCCCCGGCGATGGTGATGGCGGGGGTGAGGATCCCGGCGATGGTGATGGCGGGGGTGAGGGCCCCGGCGATGGTGATGGCGGCGGTGGCGACGCCGGCGATCCGCCCTCCGGCGCCGGAAACGGCGGTGGCACCGGCGCCGGAGACGGCGGGAGTACCGGTGGCGACGTCGGTACCGCGACGGACAGCGCCTCCTCCGGCGCCGCCGGTGGCGGGAACCTGCCCACCACCGGCGTCGACCTGACCGGCTTCGTCCTCGGCGGAGCCGTCGCGACGGGTATCGGCGCGGTGACCCTCTACGCCACCCGCCGCCCGGCACAGGTGGAGTAGCCCCGCACGGCTCGGCCGCTCCCGGCCCGGCGGCCCCTCGGGGCGGGAGCGGACCCGCGCCTGCTCTCCGGCGACGGCGTCCGGCCCGGCTTCACGCCGGTGCGGCCCGGCCGTGCGCGCCGTTCCCGCGGGACGGGCGCAGCCCCGTCGCCAGAACGGCGGCGAGCAGTCCCGCCACGGGAATCAGCCACAGTCCCGCCGTCAGCGAAACGGTGTCGGCGACCACGCCGATGAGCGGCGGCATCCCCAGAAAGCCGATACGGGCCAGCCACGCCGCCAGCGCCACGCCGTGCCCGCCGGCCAGTCCCGGGATCTCCCCTGCGGCCGCCAGGGAGAGCGGGAAGAGCGTTGCCACACCCAGCCCCATCAGGCCGAATCCCACAATGGCGCCTACAGGTGCCGAAGTCAGCAGCGCCAGCGCCATGCCCCCCGCGGCCAGCAGGCCGCCGGTGCGCGCCACCGCCACCGCGCCGAACCGGTCGGTGATGCGGTCCCCGGTCAGTCGCCCGACCGTCATCATCGCCTGGCAGGCGACGAACGGGAGGCCGACCAGGAGCAGCGGCGCAGCCAGTTCGTCGCGCATGTAGACCGCACCCCATGAGGCCGCGGAGTCCTCGACGGCACCCGCCATCATCAGCAGCACGCTCACTACCAGCAGCATCGCCAGTGAGCGCCCGGGGATGCGCCACCGGCGGAGCGCGCCGCCGACGGGGCCGCCCTGCGCACCGGCGGGCCCACCCCCGGTCCGCTCGCCGGTTCCGGAGGCGGGGGCGTCGTCTTCGGGCCCCGGAAGCAGCAGTCGCGCGATCGTCAGAACACCCGCGATCAGCAGGGCGGTGACCGCGGCGATGTGGGCGGCGACGGGCACACCCCATCCGGCCATCGCCGAACCGACCAGGCCGCCGCCGACCGCGGCGACGCTCCAGAGGCCGTGGAAGGTGTTGATGATGGAGCGTCCGTAGCGGCGCTGTACGCGCAGTCCGTGGGCGTTCATAGCCGAATCCATCCACGCGTCCATCCAGCCGACGCAGAACATCCCCAGCGCGAACACCCACCAGGCCGGCGCTGTGGCTACGACCGGGAGCACGCAGGCCAGCACGGCCCCGGAGGCCACCGCGATCCGGCCGCTGCCGAAGCGGGCGATGAGCGGACCCGCGAGCATTCCGGTGGCCAGGGCGCCCAGCGGCATGGCGCCGATCCCGGTGCCCAGCTGGGTGTTGGACAGCTCCAGTTGCGACTTGATGACCGGAAGCCACGGCACGATGTTGGCGTAGGCGAAGCCGTTGGCGAGGAAGAGGACCACCACCGCCGACCGTGCCCGGCGCGCCTGCGCGTCCGCCCCGCGGGCCGTCTGCTCGACCGCCACCGAACCTCCCCCGTCATCGGATCTTTGGGCGCCCAGCGCCGCGGGAAGCTTATGCCACCACCCGTCGCGGATGCGAAGGGGTTGTGCCGGGGGCCTTCTCGCCTTTACATAGGACCTCCCGGCCGATTCCGCCGGCCCCCGGCCGTTGCGGCCCCGACCGGCCGCGCCGGGACCGCTCATCCGACCGACGACCCCCGGGAGCCCTATCGATGATCGACTTGAGCGCGTTGCGCGAGAAACCCACCTTGGCGGGTGAGCGCGTCAACCTGGTTCCGATCTCGGCCGAGCACGCCGACGGCTTCTTCGAGTCCACCCGCGACGAGGAGGTCCGCAGACTCACCGGATCCCACCGGCGGCCCGGTTACGAGGAGGTCCGGGAGTGGTGCGCCACCCGGGCCGACCAGTTCGACCGCCTGGACCTGGCGATCATCGAGGAGCCCGGCGGCCGGTTCGTGGGCGCCCTGGCGCTGGAGGACGTCGACGTCGACAACCAGAGCGCCGGCTACCGCATCGCGCTCTCGGCGATCGAGTTCACCGGCCAAGGGATCGGCAAGGAGGCCACCCGGCTCGTGCTGGACTACGCCTTCAACCGGGTCCGGCTGCACCGCGTCTGGCTGAACGTCTACGCGTTCAACATGCGCGCCATCGCGGTCTACCGCTCCTACGGTTTCACCGTCGAGGGCCGGCTGCGCGATGCGCTGCTGTGGGACGAGCGCCGCCACGACGCCCTGATCATGGCCGTGCTAGAAAGCGAATTCCGCGGCGCGGGCGACTGATTCCGGACGACCGAGGGCACCGGCCGCGCGAACGCCGCCGGCGGGATTCGCCCGGCCGGGGAGGTTGGCGCACGAACGCGTGCGGGTATGCCTGTAGCACTTTCCGCCGTGCGCGGTGCACGATCCGGACCACGAGCGGCGTTTCCGCCACGCGGCGGCGATGAGGTGGAGCGCCGGAGAGCTTATGAGCCCGCTGCCTGTTTCACTGCCCTTCACCGACCGCTCCGAGGCCGGGCGCGGCCTCGCCGAGCGGGCACGCCCGTATCTGTCCGAGGATCCGGTGGCGCTGGCGCTGCCCCGCGGCGGGGTTCCGGTCGGAGCCGAGCTCGCACGGCTGCTGCGCATCCCGCTGGACGTCGTCGTCGTGCGCAAGATCGGGGCGCCCGGCCACCCGGAGCTGGGCGTGGGGGCCCTCGCCGAGGACGGCCACGTCTGCTACGACGACCGGGCGCTGGCCCGCATGCGGCTGACCCGGCGCGATCTCGACGACACCGTCGCGGCCGAACGCAGCGAGCTGGAGCGGCGCCTCGACGCCTACCGTGGCGCGAAACCGGCGCTCGACCTGCGCGGACGCGACGTCATCGTCGTCGACGACGGCGTCGCCACCGGCGGCACGGCCCGAGCCGCCCTGCGCGCCGTGCGCCGCCGGGGGCCGTCCCGGCTGCTGCTGGGAGCGCCGGTGGCCGCCCAGTCCGCCCTCGACGCGCTGGGTGAGGAGGCCGACCGCATCGTCGCGCTCACCGTCCCCGACAACTTCCGCGCCGTCGGGGAGTGGTATCGCGACTTCCACCAGCTCTCCGACGACGACGTGACCGCGCTGATCGGCGGATCCGCAGACACTCCGGCCCCGCCCACCCGCGCGGTGCGGATCCGCGCCGGCGATGTCGGCCTCGACGCCGAGCTGAGCGCGCCGCCGGGTATGTGCGCGACGGTCGTCGTCGCGCTGGACCAGGGCTGCGCGGCTCCGGCGCAGCGTGCGCTGGCCGATGCGCTGGGCCGAGCGGGATATGCGACTCTGCTGCTGGACCTGCTGACCCCGGACGAGGCGGCCCGCCGGCGCGACGCCCGCGACTCCGGGGGCGGCGCCTCCGAAACCGGCGAGGTGTCGGCGGCCGAGGCCGCCGAGCGGCTCGCGGCGGCGGTGGCCTGGCTGCGCCGCTCGACCGAGGCCGCGCAGGGGCGGGTGGGGGTGCTGGGTTCGCAGCAGGGCGTCCCCGCGGCGCTCATGGCTGCGGCGGCCAACCCCGCCGACATCGCCGCGGTGGTGCTCGACGGCGGGCGCCTGGACTCCGCGGCCGAGGCCCTGGCCGACGTGCGTGCGCCGGTACTGGCCCTGGTGCAGGGGTCCGACTCCTTCGTGCGGGAGCTGGCCGAGTGGTCGCTGGGCCGGTTGGGCGGGCCCGGCGAGATCCGCCACGCCCCCGGCGCGGAGGGGCTGATCGCCGGAGCCGCCGTGTGGCGCCAGGTCGGTTCGGCGGCGGCCGAATGGTTCGGCCGCTACCTGTGAGCGCGTCCGCGCGGACGTCCGCCGGCGGACATCCGCGCGCGGGTTCGCGGGAGCGCACAAACCCGCGGCGCCCTCGACGGGAACCGTCGGGGCGCCGCGGGTTAGCGTGGCCGGGGGCCGCTGCAGAGAACTGTCGTCTCGGGTCGGAGTACGCCTCGAGTCCAGCCCGGAACGGGCGGAGGGACCGGATCAGGCCGCGTTCGCGCGACGCATGCGGCGCCGGCGCTCGGACGCGCGCTCGTCTTCGTTCAGGCCGCCCCACGTGCCGTACTTCTCGGGTCGCGAGATCGCGTAGTCGAGGCAATCGGTACGGACCGGGCACTGGGAACAGATCTCCTTGGCCTTGCGCTCGCGGATCTCCCGCTCCGGCTGGCGCTCGCCGTCGGGGCCGAAGAAGAGCACAAGGTCCTCGCCCCGGCACGCGGCGGCATCCTGCCACCCCCAGCTCGGGCGGGGGCGCAGCGTGGCCTGCCGGCGTACCTGAGACATGGTTGAACCACCTCTACTGAAATCACTAGTAAGCTGTTGGGAAGACAGGGTTAGAAAAAGCAGTCATACGTCATAAGCGTGAGCAACCCCGCACGGCATGAACGCCATGCGTAGCGTCGGTGTTCCCCGGTGTGGTGCAGACCACGGCGCCGAACCGCCGAAACCGGCGGGGCGCTCACACGAAACGGCCGGGGAGGCGGTGCCGCCCTCCCTGCGAGCCGGTACGTAATCATGCCATCCCCACTCCCGCTCGCGCACGGGGGGTGGGGAAATTACTCGCTCAACCGTTACCGGAACCGATCGAGGATGACCAAAGTTTGGTCTTATGTCCGATTTCAGTAATGATCCGCGAGGGGCCGGTCTGTTCAACCGGATGCCAATCATCGTATTGATCGAAGGCGCGCCTGCCTAGGGTCGCGGCGTGATGAGCCGATCACATTACGGTCGAGATCGCGCACATGCGTTCGCCGACCGCGGCGCCGCGGCCGCGGCCCGTCGGGCGCACCGGCGCCTGCCGGCGCCGGGGACGCGGGTCAGACCGCGTCCGCGGTTCCCGGCTCGACGCGCGTATAGGCCACGCCGGGCACGAGCCGCTCCAGGTTCTTCGCGTAGACGCCGACGCCGGCGTCGTTGAGCAGGCCGTCGTGCACGGCCAGCGCCTTGGGCGGGTGCACCTCCCGAAGGTAATCGATCACCTCGGACACCTTCGACCACGGCGCGTTCACCGGCAGCAGCAGGGTCTCGACCGGGTCCTCGGGCACGGTCAGCGCGTCGCCGGGATGGAACACGGATCGCTCGGAGTCGGCCACGCGGAATCCGACGTTGGTGACCACCGGGATGTCGGGATGGATGACGGCGTGGCGCTCGCCGTAGACGTGGACGTCGAACCCGGCCGCGCTCACCGTGTCGCCGTGGGCCACGGTGTGCACCGCAGCGCCCGAGTCGCGCAGTTCCTCCAGCTGGACGGCGATCCCCGCATGGGTGTAGATCTCCAGACCGGGCTTGGCCGAGGCGGCGGCGCGCAGCCGGTCGAGATCGAAGTGATCGGGGTGCTCGTGCGTGATAGCGACGGCGTCGGCGCCCACTGCGGCGTCGGGCTCGCTGAAGACGCCCGGGTCGACGACCAGGGCGGCGCCGCGGTGCTCCAGGCGCACGCAGGAATGTCCCAGCTTGGTGATACGCACGAGGCCGATCTTAACGCGTCGGGGCGCCCCCGACCCAAACCGGAGCACCCGAGCGGTGGCGAACGCCCTGCTCATACGCCATTCGGGGCGGCTCGCCGAAAGCCGGTCCGCATTCCGGTGCCCGACCGGCACAGCCCCCGGGTGTCGCGTGCGGGCCCGTGCCACCCGGCGGCCTCGCGCGGGGATTTCGGTACCGCGGGCAGGAACGGCGGCCGGTCGCGGGCCGTCGTAGGGGAGAGGCCGCCCGGCCTCGTCGACACCCCGGCCGCCGCCCGGCTGCCGGGCAACGGACCCGGAAGGGATGCGAACCCCCAGTGGCACTGCTCCGCCTGCTCCTGAACGTCGTTTGGCTGGTCGTGTCCGGGCTGTGGCTGGCCCTGGGCTACGTCGTCGCCGGCATCGTCTGCTGCCTCCTGGTCGTCACGATCCCGTTCGGCGTCGCGTCCTTCCGCATGGCCAACTACGCACTGTGGCCCTTCGGTCGGGACCTCGTCCGCAGACCCGGCGCCGGAGCGGGGAGCACCGCCCTCAACGTGGTCTGGCTGATCGTCGCCGGATGGTGGCTGGCGCTGGGCCATATCGCCGCGGCTATCGGGCTCGCGGTGACGATCATCGGCATCCCCCTGGCGTGGGCGTCGCTGAAGATGATCCCCGTCGCCCTGGCACCCTTCGGCAACGAGATCGTGGAAAGCGACCGGTACCGCGAGCCGTGGCAGCTGTGAACGCCGCGGCGCCCGTGCTCCGGGCCGGAACCGGCCCCGACAGGCCCCGTGCCGAAAGGGCGGTGCGCGACCGCCGCGATGCGGTAGCTTCGGCTGACCGGCCGCGCGGGGCGGACGGGAGCGGACCAGCGGCGGCAGCCGAGCGAAAGTAGGGGGACGATGTGCGTGTGACACGGCCATGGGAATGGTCGCTGCTGAAGCGCGGGCGCAAGCCGCGCGGCGGATCCGCCGCGCCGGTCGAGCAGCCTTCCCCGCCGCCGGCGACCGCGGCCGAGCCCGCCGCCGAGCGCGACGGGGTGCTGGTGCGGATGGGCAACATGTCCTGGCGGCTGCTGCTCATCGGCGTCGTGGCGGCGCTGATCCTCTACGGCCTGGTCTACATCAGGATCGTCACCATCCCGGTGATCCTGGCGGTGTTCGTCACCGCCCTGCTCATGCCCTCCGCCAACTGGATGCGCCGCAAGGGCCTGGGGCGGGGCTCCTCCACCGCCGTCGCGTGCGTGGGGGCCCTGGTCGTGCTGTCCGGCGTCATCACGATGATCGTGCAGCCGGCCGTCTCCGGCTTCTCCGGGCTGGTCGACAGCGTCCAGCAGGCCGTCGACGACCTGCCCAGCTATCTGGAGACGTTCGGACTCAACCCCGATCTCGCCGGCACCACCATCGAGGCGGCCCAGAGTGAGCTGCGCTCCCGGATGCAGGAGGACTGGTCGCAGTGGGTCAGCCAGGCCTGGGTGGCGGGCACCACCGCGCTGGAGATCCTGTTCGGCCTCCTCCTCATGATCGTGCTGACGGTCTACTTCGTGCACTCCGGCGACCTGCTCATGGAGTGGGTGCGCTCGCTGTTCCCGCGCCGGTCGCGCGTCTCCATCAAGGCCGCCTCCGAGGTCGCCTACGGGGTCATGGGGCGCTATGTGCGCGGTGTGGCCCTGGTCGGCCTCATCGACGCGGTGGGCATCGGCCTGTTCCTGGTCTTCCTGATCGATCCGGGACTGGCCATCCCGCTCGTGGTGCTCACGTTCATCGGCGCGTTCCTGCCCGTCATCGGCGCCTTCCTGACGGGGCTGCTGGCGGCCATGGTCGCCCTGGTCACCGAAGGGTGGATCATCGCGGTCCTGGTGGTCGCGGTCGTCGTGGTCGTCCAGCAGCTGGAGAGCCACGTCTTCGCGCCGCGCGTCTACGGCAAGGCGCTGGACCTTCCCTCCGCGGTGGTCCTGCTGGCCATCACCGTCGGCGGGATCATCGGCAGTGTCGCCGGGATGTTCTTGGCCACCCCGGTCGTGGCGGTGCTGGCCGCACTGCTGCGCAACCGCCCGCTGGTCCGCCCGGCCGCGGCCGGCGACTCCGGCGGGGCCGCCTCCGCAGGCGCGGCGGCCCCGTCCGGACCGGCCGGATCCGCGCAGCCGGATCCCTCCCGGGCGCAGGCGGCCCCGGGCGAGCCGACCGGGGCCGCACCGTCGGGCCGGCCGGATGCCGGAGCCGACCGGGAGCGGGCCCGAGGGTCCGCCGGAGTGAGTGCCGCGGGCGCGCGGGGCCGCGGCGGGCGGGGGCGGTCGGAATGAAGGCGCAGCGGAGCACGTTGCCCCGCGACGGGCACTAGTCTGGGGCGGGTGCGCGATCGTCCGCGCCCCGCTTCCGTGCGGTCGGCCGGGCCCGGTGCCCGGCCGCCGATCGTCCGCACCGTCCGCCCGCACCGCCTGCCGCCAGAAGGTTTCCCGTTCCATGCTGATCGCCTCTGAACTCGAACTGCGCGTGGGCTCCCGGCTGCTGCTGGAGCCCACCACACTGCGCGTCGCCGCCGGCGACCGCGTCGGGCTGGTGGGGCGCAACGGCGCGGGCAAGACCACTCTGACCAGGGTGCTGGCCGGCGAGGAGGCCGCCACCTCCGGCGACGTCACCGCCGGCGGATCGGTGGGCTACCTGCCCCAGGACCCCCGTGCCACCGACCCCGAGGAGCTCGCGCGCGACCGCATCCTCTCGGCCCGCGGCATCGACGACGCGGTGCGGCGCATGCGCCGGGCCGAAGAGCGCATGGCCAGCGACGACGCCACGACCCGGGAAAAGGCCGCGGGCGCCTACGCCCGGGCCGAGGAGCACCTGCACATGATGGGCGGCTACGCGGCCGAGGCCGAGGCCGCCTCCATCGCCAGCAGCCTCAAACTCGACGAACGCGTGCTGGACCAGCCGCTGGGCACGCTCTCCGGCGGCCAGCGGCGCCGCATCGAGCTCGCCCGGATCCTCTTCAGCGGCGCCGACACGCTGCTGCTGGACGAGCCCACCAACCACCTCGACGGCGACTCGATCGTCTGGCTGCGCGACTTCCTCAAGGAGCACCAGGGCGGCCTGGTGGTCATCAGCCACGACGTCGAACTGGTCGAGGACGTGGTCAACCGGGTCTTCTACCTCGACGCCAACCGCTGCGTCATCGACGTCTACAACATGGGCTGGCGCGCCTACCAGGTGCAGCGCGAGGCCGACGAGCGCCGCCGCAAGCGTGAACTCGGCAACGCCGAGAAGCAGGCGAGCGCCCTGGAGAAGCAGGCCGACCGCTTCCGCGCCAAGGCCACCAAGGCGCGGGCCGCCCACCAGATGGCCAACCGGGCCGAGCGCATCCGCAACTCGGTCCAGGGGGAGCGCCAGAGCGAAAAGGTCGCCAAGCTGCGCTTCCCCGATCCGGCGCCCAGCGGGCGCACCCCGCTGACGGCCAAGGGGCTGTCGAAGTCCTACGGGTCGCTGGAGATCTTCTCCGGAGTGGACCTGGCGGTCGACCGCGGCAGCCGCGTGGTCATCCTCGGTCTCAACGGTGCGGGCAAGACGACGCTGCTGCGGCTGCTGGGCGGGGTGGAAGAGCCCGACACCGGCGAGGTCGTGCCCGGGCACGGGTTGCGGATGGGCTACTACGCCCAGGAGCACGAGACGCTGGACACCTCCTGCTCGGTGCTGGAGAACATGATGAACGCGGCCCCCGACCTGCCCGCGGTCGAGGCGCGCCGGACCCTGGGTTCGTTCCTGTTCACCGGCGACGACGTCGACAAGCCCGCGTCGGTCCTCTCCGGCGGCGAGAAGACCCGGCTGGCGCTGGCCACGCTGGTGGTCTCCAGCGCCAACGTGCTGCTGCTGGACGAGCCCACCAACAACCTGGACCCCGCCAGCCGCGAAGAGATCCTCAACGCGCTGCGCAGCTACAAGGGCGCCATCGTTCTGGTCACCCACGACGAAGGCGCCGTCGAGGCGCTTTCGCCCGAGCGGGTCATCATGCTGCCGGACGGGACCGAGGACCTGTGGAGCTCTGAGTTCGCCGAACTGATCACGCTCGCCTGAGCCGCGGTGCGCTGCGGCGGCCGCCGGGACGCACGCCCCGGGGCCGCGGTTGTCGTGCACGTGGTTTCGGTCGCGTATTGGGTCCGACCGAAAACGGCGACGCGCTCCGCGGCGGGGCCGCCCCGGCGGTTGCGGGTAGCCACCGGCCCCCGCATGGCTGATCATGGGCATTTCACTGTCGCGTTGATCACCACGAGCACGGGAGGAAGCTGTGGCCGAGACCCTGAAAAAGGGCACCCGCGTGACCGGCACGGAACGCTCGGAGCTGGCGAGCGAGCTCAAGAGACGTTACGACGATGGCGAAAGCATCCGCTCGCTGGCGGCCGCTACAGGCCGCTCCTACGGCTTCGTGCACCGGTTGCTGACCGAGGCCGGGGTCACCCTCCGCGGCCGCGGAGGCGCCACCCGCCGCGGCTAGCGCCGCCGCACCCTCCGGACCCCGTCGGACGGACGACCGGGCCGCTCACCGGCCCGAGCGCTCCGGCGCAGCCGATCGCCCCTCCGCGCGGCGCCCGCCACCGCGAACCGCGTCCCCGCCCATCACCGCACGGGCCTGCCCCGGCCCCGGCGGGAACGCACGGGAATGCCCCCTGTTTTCGCACGGCGCCCCGCGGAGGGCGCTGCCCGCCCCGGACGAGCCCCGCGCGCCGGCCGCCCCCGCCCGCGCTTAGGCTGGCCGGCGTCACATACGGGTGCCCGCGGCCGCCGCGCCGCGGGACGACGAGGTGCGGAGGTGCGCATGGCTGAGGCGGACGGGTTCGCCGGCGGCGATCTGGAGAAGGCGGGGCTGCGGCTGTCGGTGGCCGGCGAAGTCGCCACGGTCACCCTGGCGCGTCCCGAGCGCCGCAACGCGATGACGGGGCACACCTGGCAGGCACTGGCCCATGTCGGCCAGATGCTGCCCGAGGCTGTCCGTATTGTCATCGTCAGGGGCGAAGGATCCACGTTCTCCTCGGGCATCGACCTCAACATGTTCCGGCCCGGCGGAGTCGCGGGCGAGACCTCGCTCATGGACCGCGTCGCCGACGGCAGCGCCGACGACGCGGAGCTGGACCGGGTCATCGCCGACTACCAGGAGGGCTTCACCTGGCTGCGCCGGCCCGACATCGTCTCCGTGGCCGCCGTGCGCGGCCACGCCATCGGGGCCGGGTTCCAACTCGCCCTCTCCTGCGACCTGCGCGTCCTCACCGACGATGCGCAGCTGTGCATGAAGGAGCCCGCGCTGGGCCTGGTGCCCGACCTCACCGGCACCAAGCCGCTGGTCGACCTGGTCGGGCCCAGCCGCGCCATGGAGCTGTGCCTGACCGCGCGCTCCGTCTCGGCCGCCGAAGCCCGCGAATTGCGCCTGGCCGAGCTCGTCGTCGAGGACGCCGAGCTCGACGGTGCCGTCGACGACCTGGCCGCTGCGCTCCTGGCGGTGCCCCGCGAGGCCGCATCGGCAACCAAGGGCCTGCTGCAGGGCGCATCCGCGCGAACGCTGCAGGAGCAGGCCGCCGCCGAGCGCCGCACGCAGGCCGGCCGGCTCAGGGCGCTCGCCGCCCAAGCCGCCGAAACCCGCGGCTGAGTCCGGCCGACCGCCGGGCCTCCCCGCGGCGGGAGGCCCGGCGGGCCGCCGGGGCCGTCGGATGCGATCCGAATCACCGTCCTGACAACCCGCGTCGTGCACGGATCGCGAGCGCGAGCTAGTACGCTGCACGAGGCGGTCGTTCCGTGCTGCGCGCATCCGGCGCGCCGGGCCGCCAGGCACCGGGGACCCCCGACGATCCCCGAGTCGCGTTATCCGGCGCGTTTGGGCGATCTCTCCGCAAGGGCGGAGCCTTCCTCGAAACGCCGCCGATCGATGAGGAAGGTTTACGTCACTTGACGGACAATGCCGCATGCCCTGGCTTCGACGAACTCGGGCTCCCCGAAAAGATCGTGGACAGGCTCGCGCAGGACGGCGTGACCACGCCGTTCCCGATCCAGGCCGCCGCCATCCCCGATGCGCTGGCAGGCCGCGACGTGCTCGGCTGCGGCCGCACGGGATCGGGTAAGACGCTCGCTTACGGGCTCCCGCTGCTCACCCGCGCCGCCGACCGCCGCGCCGCGTCCCGCAGCCCCCGCGCACTGGTGCTGGTTCCCACGCGCGAACTCGCCCACCAGGTACGCGACGCGCTGCTGGTGTACGGCCGCCTGCTGGGCGCGCGCATCGGAGACGTCGTCGGCGGCAGTTCCTACACCCGCCAGATCAACGAGCTCCGCCGCGGCGTCGAGGTCCTGGTCGCCACGCCCGGCCGATTGACCGACCTGATCAACCAGGGCGCGTGCGACCTCGGCGACGTCGAGCTGTGCGTGCTCGACGAGGCCGACCAGATGTGCGACATGGGCTTCATGCCGCAGGTCACCGAGCTGCTCGACCAGGTGCCCTCCACCAAGCAGACACTGCTGTTCTCGGCGACGCTGGACGGCGACGTCGACAAGCTGGTGCGGCGCTACATGAACGAGCCCTCCACCCACTCGGTCGACCCGCCGGTCTCCCACGTCACCACGATGGAGCACCACCTGCTCAAGGTGCTGCCGCGGGACAAGAACCGCATCGTCACCGAGATCGCGGCGCGCGACGGCCGCACGCTGCTGTTCGTGCGCAGCAAGCACCGCGCCGACTCCATCAGCGAGCAGCTCGTGGCCGCCGGCGTGCCCGCCGCGTCGCTGCACGGCGGCAAGAGCCAGAGCGTGCGCACCAAGACCCTGGCGAAGTTCCGCGAAGGCCGGGTGCAGACGCTGGTCGCCACCGACGTCGCCGCGCGCGGCATCCACGTCGACGGCATCGACATGGTCGTCAACATCGACCTGCCCACCGGCCACAAGGACTACCTGCACCGCGGCGGCCGTACCGCCCGCGCCGGCGAGTCCGGCTGCGTGGTCTCGCTGGTGGCGCCCAACCAGCGCCGTCTGGCGCGCCGCCTGCTCGGCGACGCCGGCGTGCGCGCCGAACAGCACCTGGTCAATCCCGGTGACGAGCTGCTCAGCGAGGTCACCGGTGCCCGCGAGCCCTCCGGCGTGCCGTGGGTCGAGCCGCCCGAGCCCGAGCGCGCCCGCCGCGGCCGCGGCGGGCCCCGCCAGCGCGGCGGCGGTGGCGGCAACCAGCGCCCCCGGGGCGACCGCGGCGGCCCCCGCGACGGACGCCGCAACAGCGACCGGCGCGACAACCGCTCGGCCAAGCCCGCCCGCGGCGACCGTCCCAACAGCTCGGCCGCGCGGGGCTGACCGACAGCGCGCCCGTCCGGCCGGACGGGCGCGCGAGCGCGGCGCCCGCCGGCGGCGGACACGGACAGGGGCGGACTCCCGGCAACGGGGGTCCGCCCTTTTCCGTGCCGTGCCGCAGCGGGCCGCGGGCGCCGCCGGGATTCTGCGCATGCGATGAAAACCGTTCCCGGTATCATTTCCGGGAACGGTCGACCACGTCGCGTGCCCGCCGCCGCATGCGCGGCGCATCCCGCCCACGAGCCCTCACGGAGTACCAGCGTGCCCCAACGTCCGACGGGACCCGCCCCGCCCGCCCAGGCGTCCTTGGGCGATTCCCTCGCCCCCGGATGGGACGAGCCCGACGGCGAGCTTCCGCCGCCCGACTGGGGCCGGAGCCGCGGCCCGCGGCGGCTGGCCACCGTCTGGATGTTCGCGCTGTTCACGCTGGCGCTGGCCGCCGGCAACGCCTGGCTGTCGGACCGGCTGATCGGCGAGGCGTTTCTGGCCTGGGCCACCGTCTTCACCGCCATCAGCCTGCAGGCGCTGCCGTTCCTGGTGTTCGGCGTCGCGCTGTCGGCCGCGCTGACCGCGTTCGTGCCCGCATCGTTCTACCGGCGTGTCATGCCCGCCAACCCGTTCGCCGCGGTGCCCGCCGCGGGCACGGCCGGCATGGTGCTGCCGGGATGCGAGTGCGCGTCGGTCCCGGTCGCCGGCGGGCTGATCAAGCGCGGGGTGGCGCCGGCGGCGGCACTCACGTTCCTGCTGGCCGCACCCGCCGTCAACCCGGTCGTGCTGGTGGCCACCGCCGTCGCCTTCGCCGGGCAGCCCGAGATGGTGCTGGCGCGGCTGGCCGCGTCGTTCGGCGCCGCCGTGGCGGTGGGCTGGGTGTGGGCGCGCATGGGCCGCACCGACTGGCTGCGCCCGCCCCGCGCCCTCCACGGCCCCGGCGCGTCCCGCTGGCAGGCCTTCCGCGAGTCGATGCTGCACGATCTGATGCACGCCGGCGGGTTCCTGGTCCTGGGCGCGCTCGCCGCGGCGACGGTCAACGTGGCCGTGCCCCGCGCGTGGGTGTCCGCGCTGGCCGACATGCCCGTCGTCTCGGTGCTGGTACTCGCGCTGTTCGCCGTCGTGCTGTCGATCTGCTCGGAGGCCGACGCGTTCGTCGCCGTCAGCCTCACCGAGTTCTCGCCGACCGCCAAGCTGGCGTTCATGGTCGTGGGACCGATGGTCGACATCAAGCTGATCGCGCTGCAAGGCGGCACCTTCGGGTGGACGTTCGTACGCCGTTTCGTCCCGCTGACCCTGGCGGCCGCGCTCGTTTCCACGTTCCTGATCGGAGGGCTGCTGCTGTGAACAGGATCGCGCAGGGCATCGTGCTGGTGCTGCTGGGCGCCGGAGCGCTTGGCAGCACCGTGTCCACCGACCTCTACCTCAACTACGTCCAGGCCGGGTTCCGCCCCTTCCTGATTGCGGCCGGCGCCGTGCTGATCGCTTTGGGGGCGATCGTGGTCGCCGCCGAGGCGCGGTCGGCGCTCCGCGGCGACGCGCCCGCCGAACCGGCCGGGTGCGGTCCCGGACACGACGAATCCGGCGGGCACGGGCACGGCGCCCCGCGCGTGGCCTGGCTGCTGCTCCTGCCGGTCTTGGCGGTCTTCGTCGTCGCGCCGCCGGCCCTGGGCTCCTACACCGCCGAGAACGCTTCCACGGGGGAGCCGCCGAGCGAGGGCGGCTCCTACGACGAGCTCGGCGAGGCCGAATCCGGGGGCCCGGCCGAGATGGAGATCCAGGAGTTCATCGCGCGCGCCTGGACCGACGAGGAACGGTCGATGGAGGGGATGACCGTGCGCCTGACCGGGTTCGCCGTGCCCGCCCCCGAGGGGGAGGGCTGGTATCTGGCGCGGCTGCAGATGGCCTGCTGCGCGGCGGACGCGATCGTGAACCGGGTGCTGATCACCGACCGCCCGGAGCCGCCGGAGGACAGCTGGTGGCGCGTCGAGGGCACCTGGCAGCCGCCCGAGGGCGACCTGCGGAGCGTCCGCGACCACCGGTTCTCCGTGGCGGCCATGGAGGAGGTCGACAACCCGCCCGACCCCTACGAGTAGTCGAACGGGCCGCCACCGGGAATCCCGGGCACCCTGCGCGGGGGTGCCCGGGCGCGGCCGGTGCCTCCGTTCTACCGGGGCTCGAAAGCGAAGACCCCTCCGGTCTCCGCGTGGGCGACACAGGCGTTGCTGAACGTCTCGCTGTAGTCCACCGGTGCCCCGCGCCACACGCCGTCGGCGCTCAGCCGCACCGGCGCGTACTGCATCGTGCACATCGTCGCCTGCTGGGACCGCTCGCCCAGGGTCTGGAAGTCCCCCTCGGCGCCCTCAAGCGCGGTGCAGGCCTGCTCGGCGCGCGGGTGGGATCCGCCGGACGGGCTGCAGTGCAGCGTGGTGCTGTCGACCGTGCGTTCGTTCGGAACGGCCACCGACAGCCGCATCACGGAGTCGGGCATCTGCGCCGCCCGCGCCGCCTCCCCGGCCGAGGACGCGGCGGAGGCCTCCTCGGCGTGCGCGGCCGGAGCCATGGCCGCCAGTCCGGCGACCAGGCCGAGAAGCACCGGTGTGCGTCGTTTCCGCATGTTGCCTCCTCAGGCGGGGCGGTAACGCCCCGCGACCGATTCATTGCACAGAGCAATTGAATCGCGGTGCAGCGCGTTCTGCCGGGGTTTCCCGGGAAACGGATGCGGAGTGTCGCGGACCCCGGCGGCGCGGCGCCGAGGCACGCCCCGCCGGAGGCGGACCGGTGCGGCCGGGAGCCCGCAGCGCCCGGCGGAGCCTACGCCTGCCCGAGCTCGCGCTCCCCGTCCGGCGCGGCGCCCCGCTCCTGCAGCCGGCCGCAGAGCCGGCAGCGCACCGTCTCGGGCGGCAGCGGGCAGGGGCAGTAGTGGCAGGTGGTGGTGCACGCCGCGTCGAACTTGACGAGGAGGGCGTCGCGCATGTCGTCCATGGCATCACCCTGCCAGAGGGGCGGCCCGGACCGCGCCTGCCGCCGCCCCCTGCCGCGGAGCGGGGGCCGGTCCGACAACCGCAGCAGCGCACAGGCGCGTGTCGGCGTTCCGGCTCCCCGCGGTTCCGATGCCTGGAAAATGGGTCCGGATCGAAGACCGGAAGGACCCGGCGGGCCGCTCGCGCCGCCCGCGGGTGCGAGCGCAGTGCGTGGACGGGCCGTGATGTGCCAATTGGACGTGCGATTCAGCGACCGCGACGGACGTACCGTCATGCACCTGAGAGGGGAGTTGGACATCGCCGCCGTCGACCGCTTCGAGCAGACCGCCGGCACCGCCGAGATCGTCTACGGCCCCCGCATGACCGTCGACCTCACCGGGCTGTCCTTCATCGACTCCGTCGGCCTGGGTGCCCTGGCCCGGTTGCACCGCCGCCTCGTCCGCACCGGCGGCGCCTGCACCGTCGTCGTCCCGCCGGGCAAGATCGACCGCATCTTCCACTACAGCGGGTTGAAGAGCGCCATGGACATCCGCGCCCCGCTGGAATGAGACCGCGCCGCGCGCACCGGTGGCGCGCGCGGCGCCGATCCCGGCGCTGAACCGGAACCCGGCCCACGATCGGGGCCCGTTCCGGCGCCGTCCCGCTTCGGGGGCTAACGTGGCCCCGGACCGCGCACGGGGGCGCCGGGCAGGTGGCCCGCTGCGGCCCCTCGGGCCGGTCGGCGGCCGGATCCGGCCGCTCGTCCCGTTTCGTCGGATCGTCAGGAGCGCCGCAGTGCCCGGAGTCATGCTGGACCTCGGTCCGCTGCGGTCCAGCCGCCCGTTCCGGGTGCTGTTCGTCTCCCGGGCGGTCGCCCTGATCGGGGTGAGCCTCACCCTGGTCGCGTTGTCGGTCCAGGCCTACGATCTGACGGGATCGTCGCTGGCCGTGGGAACGGTCAACGCCGTCGCGGGCACGACCCTGGTCGCCGGGACGCTGCTGGGCGGCGTGCTGGCCGACCGGTTGGAGCGGCGTGCGCTGCTGCTGATCGCGCGCGCCGCCGCCGCGGGCGTGTTCGCCGTCCTCGCGCTCAACGCGGCCTCCGATCGTCCCGGCATGCTGGCCGTCTACGCGTGCGCGGCCGTCCTGGGCGTCGTGGACGGCGTCGGCGAGACAGCCCTGGTGACGGTGACCCCCGAGCTCGTGCGCGCCGACCAGTTGGCCGCCGCCGGCGCTCTGACGGCCATCACCACGCAGCTGGCCACCATGGTGGGCCCGTCGGTCGCCGGGCTCGTCGCGGCTGGACCGGGCGTGGCGGCCTGCTACGCCGTGACCTGCGCCGCCACGGTCGCCCAGGTGGCGCTGATGCTGGGGCTTCCGCGCCTGCCCGCGGCCGCCGGGCCGGAGGAGGAGCAGGCCCGGCACCCGCTGCGCGCGCTGGCGCAGGCCTGGCGGTTCGTCCGGAGCCACCGCGTCGTCGCCGGACTGCTGCTGGTGGAGCTGTGCGGCGGGCTGTTCGCCCTGCCCTACGCCGTCTTCCCCGCTATGGGGGAGCGGGTGCTCGCGGGCGACGCGCGCACGGTCGGCCTGCTCTACTCGGCGCCGGCGGTGGGCGCCTTCCTCGGTGCGCTGTTCAGCGGCTGGGCCGGGCGCATCCGCCGCCCGGGAGGGGCGCTGCTCGCCGCCGGCCTGCTGTGGGGCGCGGCGATGGCGGGATTCGGCGCCGTCCCGAGCCTGCCGGCGGCGCTGGTGCTGCTGGGGCTGGCGGGCATGGCGATGGTCACCGCCGAGATCCTGCAGCGCGCGCTGCTGCAGCGGTACACGCCCAGCGCACTGCTGGGCCGCGTCAGCTCGTTCTGGCTGGTGCTGGCCACCGCGGGCCCCGCCGGGGGCGGCGCGCTGGCCGGTGGCCTGGCCCAGGCACTGGGACCCGCGGCCGCCGTCGTCGTCGGCGGCCTGGTCTGCACGGGCGCCGTGGCCGCCGTGGCGGTGGCGCTGCCCGGCCTGCGGCGCGCCGAACCGGCACCGTAACCGCGCCGGCCGGTCGCGGGGCCGCGGGGCGCCCCGGTCCCGCCTGGCGCCGCCGTGACCTGAACAGCGCCGTGCACGGGTGCGGTGCCGCCTTCGCAGCTCCTTTCGGCGGCCGAAGCGGATGCGGCGTTCGTACCCGAAACACCTGTCGCCGACGTCACAGTGGTCTTCCCCGTTCGCGGCGCCGCGCGCCCCGCGCCGGTCAGCGGATTCCGGCCGGCGGGGGAGAGGGCACCGGTGCACCACCCTCATCCTCATCTGTCTCTTTTGTCTGAACTGTCCGAGTTTCCAGGGTTGACACGATGCGCTCTGCCGGTCAAGACTGACGGATAGTCGCTAAGGTAAGCATTGCCTTAGTGAGGTTTGCTTATCCTTGTTCATCTGCGGAAGGAGAGACGTGTCCCATACCGGGATCGCGGGGACCGTCGCCCTGGTGACCGGCGCCGCCCGCGGCATCGGGCGGTCCGTGGCCCTGCGGCTCGCCGCAGAGGGGGCCGCCGTCGCGGCCGTCGACGTCGACACCGACGGGCTCGCCTCGCTGGTGGCCGACGTGCACGCGGACGGGCGCGGAGCCGCGGGCCACACCGTCGACGTGCGCGACTCCGCGGCCGTGGAGTCGCTGTTCGACGCCGTCGAGCGCGACCTCGGTCCGATCGACCACGCCGTCAGCGTCGCCGGCGTGCTCACCACCGGCGACGTCGCCGACACCCCCGACGCCGACTGGGAACGCGTCTTCGCCGTCAACACCTCCGGCGTCTTCCACGCAGCCCGCGCCGCCGCCCGGCGCATGGGCCCGCGGGGCGCGGGCACCATCACGACCGTGGGCTCCAACGCCGCCGGTGTGCCCCGCTCCGGGATGGCCGCCTACGGCGCCTCCAAAGCCGCGGCGGCCATGTTCACCAAATCCCTCGGCCTCGAACTCGCTCCGCGCGGTATCCGCTGCAACGTCGTCTCGCCCGGCTCGACCGACACCCCCATGCAGCGCGGCCTGTGGGACGGCGACGGCGCAGGCGGAGTGATCGCCGGAGCGCCCGAGCGGTTCCGTGTCGGCGTTCCGCTGGGCCGCATCGCCGAGCCCGACGACATCGCCGAAGCCGTGTGCTTCCTCGCCTCCTCCTCCGCCCGGCACATCACCATGCACGACCTCTACGTCGACGGGGGCGCGACGCTGCGGGCCTGACCCGCCCAGAAGCCCCCCGTTCATCCCAGTCCGCGCTGATTCCACACTTCACCGACCGGATCAGTGGGCTCCGCGCCCGAACCCGGCCGGTGCCGGACAGAAAGAGACCTGCCGGTGTTCCACCAGCACAGCGCCCCCGCCGCCGCGGCCGGCGACCTCCTCGACGCTTACCGCCCCGGGGACGCCTTCCTCGCCGCCCCGAGCGGCGCGATCCTGGGCCAGGGCACCGTAGCGACGGCCCAGCGCCTGGAGGACGTCGGCGACCTGCTGGCCCGGGGCACCGCCGACTCTCCCGCCGGCCCCGTCGCGATCGGCGCGATCCCGTTCGATACCGCTTCCCCCGGACGCCTCGTCGTTCCGGCCACCGTGCGCACCGCGCCCCCGCTGGCCGAATGCGGACTGAGCGGCCGCGTGCAGCGCCCGCTGCCCGGACCGTGGGACCGGCTCCCCGTGCCCGAACCCGCCGAGCACGCCGCCGGAGTCGAGCGCGTCCGCACGCTGCTGGCCCGGGGCGCCGGCGACCACGGCCCCGCCAAGATCGTGCTCGCCCGGTCGCTGCGGCTGCGCGGCCCCGGACCGGTCGACGTCGGCCGGCTGCTGGGCAACCTCGCCTGGCGCGACCCGGGCGCCTACACGTTCGCCGCCGACCTGCCCGCCGCCGCATCCGCGCCGCGCACCCTCGTCGGCGCCAGCCCCGAACTGCTCGTGGCCAAACGCGGCGGCCGTGCGTTCTCCAACCCGCTGGCCGGGTCGGCACCGCGCAGCGCCGACCCCGACCAGGACCGGTTCAGCGCCGCGGAACTGCTCCGGTCGGCCAAGGACCGCCACGAGCACGCCGTCGTCGTCGAAGCGGTGACCGAGGCGCTGCGCCCCTACTGCCGCACCCTGGAGGTCCCCGAGCCCGAGCTCGCCCGGACCCCCACCCTGTGGCACCTGTCCACCTCCGTCACCGGCGAGCTGCGCGACCCCGAAACCCCCTCTCCGGTGCTCGCCGCCGCCCTGCACCCCACCCCCGCCGTATGCGGCACGCCCACCGGCGCCGCCCGCGCGGCCATCGCCGAGACCGAGCCCTTCGACCGCGGCTTCTACACCGGCGCCGTCGGCTACACCGACGCCCGCGGCGACGGCGAGTGGATCGTCTCCATCCGCTGCGCCGATGTCGCCGGCGACACCCTCGGCCTGTTCGCCGGCGGCGGCATCGTCGGCGACTCCGACCCCGACGCCGAGCTCGCCGAAACCTCCGCCAAACTGCGCACCCTGCTGCTCGCCCTGGGCGTGGAACCGCCGGACGCCGGGCCGCAGCACTGACCCGCCCGCACCGCGCACCAGCCGCCGACACCGACCGGAAGGAAGCGCCCACCGCCATGCTCGCCGGATGCACCCCCTGGCCCCCGGAATTCGCCGACCGCTACCGCGAGCGGGGCTACTGGACGGGCGAGACCCTCGGCGCGTTCCTTCGCGACCGCGCGCACCGCTTCGCCGAACGCACCGCCCTCGTCGACGCAGACCGGCGCTGGAGCTACGCCGAACTCGACACCCGCGCCGACCGGACCGCAGCCGGGCTGGCCCGGCTGGGCATCGGCGCCGGCGACCGCGTCGTGGTCCAGCTGCCCAACGTCTGCGAAGTCGTCGAAGTCGCCTTCGCCCTGTTCCGCCTGGGCGCCCTGCCCGTGTACGCGCTGCCCGCCCACCGCCGCGCCGAGATCTCCTACCTGTGCTCGTTCACCGACGCCGCCGCACTGGTCGTCGCCGACACCCGCGCCGGGTTCGACTACCGCGACATGGCCCTGCAGGTGCGCGCCGAGACCGGCGGCCCCGAACACGTCCTCGTCGTCGGCGACACCGGCGGCCGCCCCGGCCTCACCCCGCTGGAGCGCGTCCGCGAGCAGGGCGGCGCCGGCCCCGGCGCCACCGCCGATCCCGACCCCGCCGACGTCGCGTTCCTCCAGCTCTCCGGCGGCACCACCGGACTGCCCAAGCTCATCCCGCGCACCCATGACGACTACCTCTACTCCGTACGCGCCAGCGCCGAGATCTGCGCGCTGGACACCGGCACCGTCTACCTCGCCGCGCTCCCGGCCGTGCACAACTTCCCGATGAGCTCGCCCGGATTCCTCGGCGTCTTCAGCGCCGGCGGCACCGTCGTGCTGGCACCGGACCCCGGACCCGCGACCTGCCTGGCACTGATCGAGGAGGAGGCCATCACCCACACCGCGCTCGTGCCGCCCGCGGCGATGCTGTGGCTGGACGCCGTCGACGGGGGATCCCAGGCCCACCGCGACCTGTCGTCGCTGCGCGTGCTGCAGGTCGGGGGCGCCAAGTTCGCCCCCGAGGCCGCGCGCCGCGTGCGCCCGGTCCTGGGCTGCGCGCTGCAGCAGGTCTTCGGCATGGCCGAAGGGCTGGTCAACTACACGCGCGACGACGACCCCGCCGAGACCGTCGCCACCACCCAAGGCCGGCCCGCCTCGCCCGACGACGAGATCCGCGTCGTCGACAGCGACGGGACCGACGTGCCCCCCGGCGCGCTCGGCGAACTGCAGACGCGCGGCCCCTACACCGTCCGCGGCTACTACCGCGCCCCCGAGCACAACGCCGAGGCGTTCACCGCCGACGGCTTCTACCGGACCGGCGACCTCGTCCGCACCACCCCCACCGGCCATCTCGTCGTCGAAGGCCGCGCCAAGGACCAGATCAACCGCGGCGGCGAGAAAGTCGCCCCCGACGAGGTCGAGGACCACCTGCTGGGCCACCCCGGTGTGCACGACGCCGCCGTCGTCGCCGTGCCCGACCCGTTCCTGGGCGAGCGCACCTGCGCCTACATCGTCCCGCGCGGCGCCGGACCCGCCCGAGGCGAGCTGGCGGGGTTCCTGCGCGAGCGCGGACTGGCCGCCTACAAGATCCCCGACCGCGTGGAGGCCGTCGACGCCTTCCCCGCCACGGGTGTGGGCAAGGTCAGCCGGCGCGAACTGCGCGAGGCCGTCCGGGCCGCCCACGCTCCCGACGCCCACGCCCCGCCGCCCGCCCCGGCCGCGCCCCCGCAGCCGTGACGCCGCCGCACACGCCCGCCACCCGCGGGCGCGCCCCCGAACCGTCGAACGGACCCCCGATGCCGCTTGCGCACATCGACCCCTACGAGCTGCCCGACCCGGACCGGCTGCCGCCCAACCGCGCGGACTGGCGCCCCGACCCCGCGCGGGCGGTGCTGCTCGTCCACGACATGCAGCACTACTTCCTGCGCCCCTACCGCACCGGCGCGCCGCCGCTCGCGCACGCGCTGGCCAACATCGCGGCCTTGAGCGAGCGGGCCCGCGCCGCCGGCGTGCCCGTCGTCTACACCGCCAAGCCCGGCGGCATGCCGCCCGACGTCCGCGGCCTCGAAGGCGACTTCTGGGGCGCGGGCATGCGCGCCGACCCCGAGCACACCGCGATCACCGCTGCACTGCAGCCCCGCGAAGGCGACACGCTGGTCACCAAGCGCCGCTACAGCGCGTTCGTCGGCACCGACCTGGCCGAACGGCTGGAGCGCCGGGGCCGCGACCAGCTGCTGATCACCGGCGTCTACGCGCACATCGGCTGCCTGCTGACCGCCGCCGACGCGTTCATGCGCGACGTTCAGCCGTTCCTGATCGCCGACGCCACTGCCGACTTCAGCGCCGAGGACCACCGCTCGGCGCTGGGCTACGTGGCCCGCCGCTGCGGGGTCGCGCTGTCGACCCGCCGGGCCGTCGAAGCGCTGGCGCAGGACCCCGCGCTCGACCCGCACGTGTGAACACCGCCCCTGCCCCACCCGGAACCCGTCCCGGCGAGTGAAAGGATCCCCGTGACCGACACGCCGCAGCCCCCGCCCTCCCACGACCTGGTGGGGGTCGGCTTCGGGCCCTCCAACGTCGCGCTGGCCATCGGCCTGCGCGAGCAGCGCGAGTGCGCCGCCGCCGATCCCGCCACGCCTCCGCTGAGCGGAATCTTCCTCGAACGCCAAGCCGAGTTCGGGTGGCACCGCGGCATGCTGCTGGACGACGCCACCATGCAGGTCTCCTTCCTCAAGGACCTGGTGACCACCCGCAACCCCGCGAGCGACTTCGGCTTCCTGTCCTATCTGCACTCCGTGGGCCGGCTGCACGACTTCATCAACCACAAGACGCTGTTTCCGCTGCGCACGGAGTTCCACGACTACCTCGCCTGGTGCGCCGGACGCGTCGGCGACCAGGTGAGCTACGGCGCCGAGGCGGTGGGCGTGGAGCCCGTCCGCGACGAAGCCGGGCGCATCGCCCAGCTCGACGTCCTCGCGCGCACCTCCGACGGCGCCCTGCAGCGCCGCCGCGGCCGCAACGTCGTCTTCGCCCCCGGGCTCACCCCGCGCCTGCCCGAAGGGGCGCGGCTGAGCGCGCGCGTCTGGCACAACGAGTACCTGCTGCAGAGCCTGGAGGGGCTGGACGCCGGCGCCGATCCCCGCTCCTTCGTCGTCGTGGGTGCCGGGCAGAGCGCAGCCGAGTGCGTCGAGCACCTCTACCGCCGCTTCCCGCGCGCCCGGGTGCACGCCGTGTTCTCCCGCTACGGCTACAGCCCGTCCGACGACAGCCCCTTCGCCAACCGCATCTTCGATCCCGAGGCCGTCGACGACTTCTACAGCGCCTCCGCCGCGACCAAGGCCGACATCATGGGATACCACCGCAACACCAACTACTCGGTGGTCGACCCCGACCTGATCGACACCCTCTACCAGGCCGCCTACCAGGACAAGGTCAACGGCGCCGAGCGCATGCGGATCCACAACACCTCCCGCGTGGCCGACGTGCACGACGGCCCCGGCGGCGTCACCGCGATCGTGGAGGACCTGGTCGGCGGCAAGCACACCGCCGTCGAAGCCGACTACCTCGTCTACGCCACCGGCTACGACGCGGCGGACCCGCGCGACCTGCTCGGCGAGGTGGCCGAGCACGTCGCCAGCGACGCCCGGGGCCGGCCCGCCGTCGAGCGCGACTACCGGCTGGCCACCACCGACGAGGTCACCTGCGGCCTGTACCTGCAAGGCGGCACCGAGCACACCCACGGGATCTCGTCGTCGCTGCTGTCCAACGTCGCCGTGCGCGTCGGCGAGATCCTCGACGCGATCGGCGCCCGCACCGGCACCGCCGCGGCCCCTGCCGAAGCTGCGGTCTCCGGACGCTGACCCGGCCGGCCGGGCACGCCCGCCCGCCGCCGCCCGCCCCGAGACCGAAACGCCCCACCCGACCCGAACGCCTGCGATCCGAGGAGAACACCGCCGTGTCCGAAAACCCCGCCGCCGACGCCTCCACCGACACCGGACTGACGGCCCGGCGCCTGCGCGCCGACGTCGAACAGGTACTGGGCGAGCCCGCCGACACCCTGGGCGAACACGACAACCTGCTCGACCGCGGAATGGACTCCATCCGCCTGATGAGCCTGGTCGAAAGCTGGCGCTCCGCGGGCGTGGAGACCGACTTCATCACTCTGGCCGAAGAACCCACCGTCGCCGCCTGGACCCGGATGCTGCTCGACACCTGACCCGCCGGCCCCGACCCGCCCCGCCCCGTGCACGACCGTCCCAGACCAGGAGCCGCGAGCATGAGCGCCCCAGAGGAATTCGATGTCATCGTCGTCGGAGGCGGCCCCGCCGGTTCCACCGCCGCCACCCTGATCGCCGACCGGGGGCACCGCGTCGTGCTCCTGGAGAAAGAGCGCTTCCCCCGCTACCAGATCGGTGAATCGCTGCTGCCGGCCACCGTGCACGGCGTATGCCGCCTGCTCGGCGCCGACGAAGAGATCCACGACGCCGGCTTCACGGCCAAACGGGGCGGCAGCTTCCGGTGGGGCACCAGCCCGGACCCGTGGAACTTCCTGTTCGCGCTGTCGCCCGAACTCTCCGGACCGACCTCCTACGCCTACCAGGTCGACCGGATGACCTTCGACGACATCCTGCTGCGCAACGCCGCCCGCCACGGCGTCGACGTGCGCGAGGAGTCGGCCGCGCTGGACGCGGTCACCACCGGCGGACGCGTCACCGGCGTCGTCTACAGCGACCCCTCCGGAACCCGCCGCGAACTCGCCGCCGCCCACGTCGTCGACGCGTCCGGCAGCACCGGCCGGCTGCACGCGGCCGCCGGCGGCACCCGGCGCCACTCCGAGTTCTTCCGCAACCTCGCCGTGTTCGGCTACTTCTCCGGCGGCGGCCGCATGCCCGAGCCCGACGCCGGCAACATCCTCTGCGCCGCCTTCGACGAAGGCTGGCTGTGGTACATCCCGCTGCGCGAGGACCTCACCAGCGTCGGCGCCGTCCTCCACCACGACCAGGCCGCCCGCATCCAGGCAGACCGCGAAGGCACGCTGTACGAGTCCATCCAGCGCTGCGACATCGTGCGCGACCTGCTCGGCGACACCGAGCGCATCACCGAGGGCACGTACGGACGCGTCCGCGTGCGCCGCGACTACTCCTACGCCGACACCCGGTTCTGGGCGCCCGGCATCACCCTGATCGGCGACGCCGCCTGCTTCATCGACCCGGTCTTCTCCACCGGAGTGCACCTGGCCACCTACAGCGGGCTGCTCGCCGCACGCTCGGTCAACAGCGTCCTCGCCGGCGAGCTGAGCGAAGAGCGGGCCTTCGGCGAGTTCGAGGGCCGCTACCGCCGCGAATACGCGGTCTTCTACGAGTTCCTCGCCGCCTTCTACGACATGCGCCAGCGCGAGGAGACCTACTTCTGGCACGCCCGCAAGGTCACCGACATGGCCACCGACGACGTGCAGGCCTTCGCCACCCTGGTCGCCGGTGCCTCCTCCGCCGAAACCGCGCTGGTGGGCGCCGACGCGCTCACCCGGCGGTTCAGCTCCGCCTCCGCCGAGCTCACCGGGGCGGTGGAACGCACCGGCGCGGCCCGCACCGACAGCGGCGAACGGATGACCGAACTGTTCCGCGCACCCGTGGTGGCCGACGTCATGTCGGAGATGAACCGCATCCAGCGGCGCGGCGCCGCCGGGCCGGCCGCCGAGGCACCGCTGCTGGAGGGCGGATTGGTGCCGACAGCCGACGGCCGCAGCTGGGCCGAACCCGGCACCGCCCCGGCCTGACCGCACAGACCGCCCTACGGCCTGCGCCCCCGGGCGCGGGCCGCCCCTCCTCCCGTTCCCTCGACACCGCCCCGTAGGCCACGTTTCTCCGAAGGCAGCGCCCCACCATGAGCCGGACCCGCCCCACCCGCACCCCCGTGTCCCTGGCACTCACCGGTGCCCAGCGCGGCGTCTACTACGCCCACCACGTCGCGCCCGGCGGCGCCGACCCCGCCGCAGGGCGCTTCAACGTGGGCCAGTACATCGATATGCCGCACGGCCCGGACCCCGCGCTGCTGCGGTCGGCGCTGGAACACGTCGTCGCCGAAACCGACACGCTGCGCATCCTCGTCGAAGAACCCGACCGGCACCGCGGCGAGGACGGCGCGCCCCGCCAGGCCCTCTACCCGGACCTGCCCGGGGACCGGCCCCTGTTGGAGGAGGCCGACCTGCGCGGCGAGGCCGATCCGCGCGCCGCCGCGCTGGAACTGATGCACGCCGACATGGCGGCTCCGGTCGAGCTGTCCGCGGGGCCGCTGCACCGCTTCGTGCTCTACCGCATCGGCGACGACCACCGCCTGTGGTACCAGCGTTTCCACCACATCGTCGCCGACGCCTACGCCATCACCACGTTCACCCGCCGCGTCGCGGAGGTCTGCACCGCGCTCGCCGGCGGCAGCACGCCCGAGCGCCGGTTCGGCGACCTGGCCGCGGTGGTGTCCGAAGAGGAGGACTACGCCGCCTCCGACCGCCGCGCCGCCGACCGCGCGTACTGGAGCGATCTGCTGGCCGACCGTCCGGAACCGGTGCTGCTCGGCGGCGCGCTGCCCGCGCCCGCCCCGGCGGTGGTCACGGCGCACGGCGCACTGGACGCGGCGACCGCCGGGCGCCTGGCCGAACTGGGCGAGCGTTCCGGCGCCAGCTGGGCCGAGACCGTCGTCGCCGCCTTCGGCTGCTACGTGCACCGCCGCACCGGCGCCCGCGACGTCGTGCTCGGCATACCCGCCATGGGACGTCTGGGCTCGGCCGCCCTGCGCACTCCCGCGATGGTGGTCAACGTGCTGCCGCTGCGCCTGCGGCTGCGCCCCGCCGACACCGTCGCCGATCTGCTCGCCGGCACCACGGGGCGCCTGCGCGAGCTGCGCGCCCACCAGCGCTACCGCGCCGAAGACGTGCGCCGCGACCTCAACCTGGTGGGGCGCGGCACCGCGCTGCACGGGCCGGTGGTCAACATCAAGGCCTTCGACTACGACTTGGATTTCGCCGGAGCACGCGGCACCGCCCGCACCCTGTCGGAAGGGCCGGTCGACGACGTGTCGCTGTCGGTCTACCGCGACGGCACCGACGGCGGGCTGCGCTTCGAACTCAACGGCAACGCCGCCCGCTACACCCGCGCGGACCTGGACACGCTGCTGGCGGAGTTCGGCCGGCTGCTGCAGGGGACCGCCGACGCCGGCACCGCACCCGGGGAGGCCCGGCGCCGGCCGCTGGGCACCCTCGACATCGCCGACGCCGGCACCGCAGCTGCCTCGGGACCGGCGGGCGACGCGCCCGGCGACCCGGTCGCCGACCGGATCGCCGCCACCGCCCGCCGCGTCCCCGGCGCGGTGGCCGTGGAGGCGGGTGGTGTTTCGGTGGCTTTTGCCGAGTTGTCGGAGCGTGTCGATGTGTTGGCGGAGCGGTTGCGCGGGGCGGGTGCGGGGCCGGAGTGTGTGGTGGCGGTGGCGCTTCCGCGGTCGGTGGAGCTGGTGGTGGCGCTGTTGGCGGTGGGGCGTGCGGGTGCGGCGTATCTGCCGGTGGATCCGGGGTTTCCCGCTGAGCGGATCGCGTTCATGCTGGCCGATTCGGGTGCGCGGGTGCTGGTGACCGATGCCGTGACCGGGGCGCATCTGCCCGAGGGGCCGCGCCGGCTGCTGGTGGACGATCCGGCTACCTGGCCCGAGCCCGCCCCGGCCGGCGCCGGCGCGGCGGTTCCCGCGCCGGACAGCGCCGCCTATGTGCTGTACACGTCCGGGTCGACGGGGCGGCCCAAGGGTGTGGTGGTCTCTTATGGGGCTCTGGGTAATTTCCTGGCCGATATGGGCGGGCGGTTCCCGCTGGTGCCGGGGGAGCGGCTGCTGGCGGTGACCACGGTCGGTTTCGACATTTCCGCGCTGGAGCTGTATCTGCCGCTGCTGGCGGGGGCGACGGCGGTGCTGGCGGATCGGGACACGGTGCGTGACCCGGCCGCGCTCGCCCGGCTCGTCTCCTCTTCGGGGGCTTCGGTCATGCAGGCCACCCCGAGCCTGTGGCGGGCGCTGGTCGAGGAGGATCCCGGGGCGGTGGCCGGGTTGCGGGTGCTGGCGGGCGGTGAGGCGCTGCCCGAGTCCCTGGCCCAGACGCTGGCCGCACGCGCCCGGGAGGTGGTGAATCTCTACGGGCCCACCGAGACCACGATCTGGTCCACCGCCGCACCGATCGGACCGGGCCGCGACCGCCCGGCCGCCGCGGCCGCCCCCATCGGTGCGCCGATCGCCGCGACCCGCCTCTACGTGCTCGACGCGGCGCTGCGCCCCGTGCCCTCGGGCACGGCCGGCGAGCTCTACATCGCCGGCGCCGGGCTCGCCCGCGGCTACCGCGGCCGCCCGGGCCTGAGCGCGGAGCGGTTCGTCGCCGACCCGTTCGGCCCCGCCGGATCGCGCATGTACCGCACCGGCGACCTCGTCCGCCGCGAGGCCGACGGAACGCCGGCCTACATCGGCCGCTCCGACTTCCAGGTGAAGGTCCGCGGGTTCCGCATCGAACTCGGCGAGATCGAGACCGCCCTCGCCGAAGGCGACGGAGTCTCCCACGCCGTCGCCGCCGCCCGCGACGACACCGGCGCAGGCCCCCGCCTCGTCGGCTACGTGCGTCCCGGACCCGGCGCCGCTCCCGATCCGGAATCCCTGCGCAGCGCCCTGGCGCTGCGCCTGCCCGACTACATGGTGCCCTCGGCCGTGGTGGTGCTGGAGGAGTTCCCGCTGACCGCCAACGGCAAGATCGACCGCGCCGCACTGCCCGCACCCGGACCCGCCGCCTCCGGCGATCCCGACACGCCCGCCGGCCCGTTCGAAGCGCGCTTGCGCAGCGTCCTCGCCGCGGTGCTGGACACCGGTGCCGTCGGCGGCGGCGACGACTTCTTCGCCCTGGGCGGGCACTCGCTGACCGCCACCCGCGCCGCCAACCGGATCCGCGCCGAGCTGGGTGTGGACGCGCGTGTGCGCGACCTGTTCGACGCCCCCACGCCCGCCGCACTCGCCGTCCTGCTCGCCGCGCGCCCCGCCGCCCGGCCGCCGCTCACCCGCCGCCCCGACCCCGACGCGCCCGTGCCGCTGTCCTACGCCCAACAGCGCCTGTGGTTCCTGGACCGGCTGCACGGTCCCGGCGCCGTTTACAACGTCCCGCTGGCCTTCCGGCTGCGCGGCACCGTCGACACGGACGCGCTCGCCGCCGCCCTGCGCGACGTCGTGCTGCGCCACGCGATCCTGCGCACCGTCTACGCTCCCGCCGACACCCCCGGCGAGGGCGCCGCGCACCAGCGCGTCCTGGACCCCGACGAGATCGGCGACCTGGTGGAGGTGTCCGACACCGCCCCCGCCGACCTGGACGGGCACCTGCACGAGGTACTGCACCGGCCCTTCGACCTCGCCCGCGACACCGCCGTGCGCGCCGCGCTGCTGCGCACCGCACCCGACGACGCCGTACTCGCGTTCGCCTTCCCGCACATCGCCACCGACGAGTGGTCCGAGGCGCCGTTCATCCGCGACCTCGACGCCGCCTACGCCGCACGCCGCGCCGGGAGCGCCCCGCGGTGGGAGCCGCCGGCGGCCGACTACGGCGACTTCGCGGTCTGGCAGCGCGACTGGCTGGGCGCGGCCGACGATCCCGCCGGTCCGATGGCGCGCCAACTCGCGTTCTGGCGCGGCACGCTCGCCGGCGCGCCGGCCGAACTCGACCTGCCCGCCGACCGGCCGCGCCCCGCCGCGGCCGACGGCGCGGGCGCCTCCGTCGCGTTCACCCTCGGCCCCGCCGAGCACCGCGCGCTGCTGGAGCTGGCCGAACGGCAGGGGGCCACCCCGTTCATGGTGCTGCACGCCGCGGTGGCCGTGCTGCTGCACCGCACGGGAGCCGGCGACGACATCACCGTGGGTACGCCCGCCGCCAACCGCGACGACACCGCCCTGCACGACACCGTCGGCATGTTCCTGAACATGCTGACCCTGCGCACCGACCTCTCCGGAGGTCCCGCCGCCGGCGAACTGCTGGCGCGGGTGCGCGCAGCCGACGTCGCCGCCTTCGCCAACGCCGACGCGCCCTTCGACCGGGTCGTGCAGGAGTGCGACGCCCCGGCCTCGCTGGCGCGTCACCCGCTCTTCCAGGTCATGCTGACCTACCGGCGCGACCCCGACCGGCCCACGCTGCTGGGCACCGAATCCGCCGCCCACTCGGTCGACATGCGGGCGGCCAAGCTCGACCTGGAGTTCGCCTTCGCCGAACGACCGGGCACCGACGGGCTCGCGGGCACGCTGCGCTATGCCACCGCCCGGTTCGACCGCGTGACGGCCGAGCGCCTGGTCGAACGGTTGCGCCTGGTGCTGGAGGCGATGACGGGCGACCCCGCGCGCAGCGTGTCCGCCATCGACGTGCGCACCCCGGACGAACGGCGCATGCTGGCGCGCGCCAACGCGACCGAGCTGCCCGTCCGACGCCCGCTGCTTCCCGAGGGCATCGCCCGCGCCGCCGCCGAGCATCCCGACCGCATCGCAGTGGAGGCGGGTGGTGTTTCGGTGGCTTTTGCCGAGTTGTCGGAGCGTGTCGATGTGTTGGCGGAGCGGTTGCGCGGGGCGGGTGCGGGGCCGGAGTGTGTGGTGGCGGTGGCGCTTCCGCGGTCGGTGGAGCTGGTGGTGGCGCTGTTGGCGGTGGGGCGTGCGGGTGCGGCGTATCTGCCGGTGGATCCGGGGTTTCCCGCTGAGCGGATCGCGTTCATGCTGGCCGATTCGGGTGCGCGGGTGCTGGTGACCGATGCCGTGACCGGGGCGCATCTGCCCGAGGGGCCGCGCCGGCTGCTGGTGGACGATCCGGCTACCTGGCCCGAGCCCGCCCCGGCCGGCGCCGGCGCGGCGGTTCCCGCGCCGGACAGCGCCGCCTATGTGCTGTACACGTCCGGGTCGACGGGGCGGCCCAAGGGTGTGGTGGTCTCTTATGGGGCTCTGGGTAATTTCCTGGCCGATATGGGCGGGCGGTTCCCGCTGGTGCCGGGGGAGCGGCTGCTGGCGGTGACCACGGTCGGTTTCGACATTTCCGCGCTGGAGCTGTATCTGCCGCTGCTGGCGGGGGCGACGGCGGTGCTGGCGGATCGGGACACGGTGCGTGACCCGGCCGCGCTCGCCCGGCTCGTCTCCTCTTCGGGGGCTTCGGTCATGCAGGCCACCCCGAGCCTGTGGCGGGCGCTGGTCGAGGAGGATCCCGGGGCGGTGGCCGGGTTGCGGGTGCTGGCGGGCGGTGAGGCGCTGCCCGAGTCCCTGGCCCAGACGCTGGCCGCACGCGCCCGGGAGGTGGTGAATCTCTACGGGCCCACCGAGACCACGATCTGGTCCACCGCCGCACCGGTGGAGCCCGGGCGCCCGGTCACCGTCGGCGCCCCGATCGCCAACACCCGGGTGCACGTGCTCGACGCGGGGCTGCGCCCGGTACCGCCGGGCACGGCCGGCGAGCTCTACATCGCCGGCGAGGGTGTGGCTCGCGGTTACCGCGGCCGCCCGGGCCTGAGCGCGGAGCGGTTCGTCGCCGACCCGTTCGGCCCCGCCGGATCGCGCATGTACCGCACCGGCGATGTCGTGCGCTGGGACAGTACGGGGAGCCTGGACTACCTGGGCCGCTCCGACTTCCAGGTGAAGGTCCGCGGGTTCCGCATCGAGCTCGGCGAGATCGAGGCGGCCCTGGCGCGCCGGTCCGGCGTCGGCCAGGCGGTCGCGACAGTGCGCGCCGACGGCGGCGCCGACGGCGCGATCACCGGCTACGTCGTCGCCGAGCCGGGGGCCGGAGCGCTCGACGGAGACACGGTGCGCGCGGGTGCCGCGGAGCACCTGCCCGACTACATGGTCCCTTCGGTCGTGGTGGTGCTGGAGGAGTTCCCGCTGACCGCCAACGGCAAGATCGACCGCGCCGCGCTGCCCGCGCCCGCCACCGCCGCCCGCGAGGCCGTCCGCCGCGCGCCGGGTACCCCGCAGGAGGAAGCCGTCTGCGCCGCGATCGGCGAGGTCCTGGGCACCGGCTCCGTCGGCGGCGGCGACGACTTCTTCGCGCTGGGCGGGCACTCGCTGGCCGCCGCCCGCGTCGCCAACCTGCTGCGTGCCCGGCTCGGCTCCGAGGTCGGCGTGGGCGACGTGTTCCAGGCGGCCACACCGGTCGGCATCGCCGCGCGGATCACCGAGCGTGCGGGAGACGCCGCCGCGGCGCGGCCGGCGCTGACCGCGCGCCCCCGGCCCGCGCGTGTTCCCCTCGCCGCCGAGCAGCGGCGGCTGTGGCTGCTGGAGTCCGCCGGCGCTGCCACCGGCGGCGCCTACAACGTGCCCTGGGCACTGCGCATCCGCGGCCCCCTCGACAGCGCCGCGCTGGAGGATGCGCTGGGCGACGTCCTCGCCCGCCACGAGGTCCTGCGCACCCGTTTCCCCGCAGGCGCCGGCGGCGAGCCCCAGCAGCGCGTCGTCGGCGTCGCCGACCTGCCGCGACCGCTGCTGGAACGGGAGGCCGTGCCCGGCGTCTCCGAGGAGCGGCTGGACCGTGCCGCGTGCGAACCCTTCGACCTGGCCGGCGGCCTGCCGGCGCGCTTCCGGCTGTTCGTCGGGGACGCAGAGCACGTGCTGCTGGCCGTGTTCCACCACATCGCGGTGGACGAGTGGTCGCAGGAGCCGTTCCTGCGTGATCTGGATGCGGCTTATCGGGCGCGTGCGGCCGGCGGGGTTCCGGAGTGGGCGCCGCTGCCGGTGTCCTACGGGGATTACGCGCTGTGGCAGCGCGAGCTGCTGGGTTCGCCGGAGGATCCGGGCAGCAGGGCATCGCGTCAGCGCGGTTTCTGGCGGGAGGCCCTGGCGGGGCTGCCCGAGGAGATCCCCCTGCCCGCCGACCGGCCCCGCCCGCGGGCCGCGAGCGGCAGCGGCGGACTGGTGCGCTTCGCGTTGCCCGCGGACGTGGCCGCGGACGTCGAGCGGATCGCCGAGCAGACCCGCACCACGCGCTTCATGGTGCTGCGGGCCGCGGTGGCCGTGCTGCTGTACCGGATGGGCGCCGGCCCCGACGTCCCGCTGGGCACGCCGGCGGCCAATCGCGCCGATGAGGCGCTGCACGAGGCGGTCGGCATGTTCCTCAACACCCTGGTGCTGCGCACCGACCTGACGGGCGCCCCCGGCTTCCGCACGCTGCTGGAGCGTGTGCGCGACTCCGATCTCGCCGCGTTCGCCAACGCCGAGCTGCCCTTCGACGACGTCGTCGAGGAGCTCAACCCCGTGCGTGCTACCGGGCGCAACCCCCTGTTCCAGGTCATGGTCAGCCACCAGAGGCGGCCCGAGGGCACCGACGGTCTACTGGGCCTGCGCACCCGGCTGGACGACCGGGTGATCGACACCGCGAAGTTCGACCTGGAGGTCGTGTTCATCGAGCGGCCCGGCGCCGAGGAGCTGGACGCGGCGGTGCGCTACTCCGCCGACCGGTTCGACCGCACCACCGTCGCCGACCTGACCCGGCGGTTCACCCTGCTGCTCCGCGCCGCCCTGGACGATCCCGATCGGCCGGTCGCCGGCCTTCCGCTGTTGGGGGAGGGTGAGCGGGAGCGGCTGCTGGGGGAGTGGGGCGCGGGCACCGCGCCGCGTGCGGTGGCCGAGCGGACGCTGCCGGAGCTGGTGGCCCGCGGCGCGGAAACCGGTGGCGGTTCGGCGCTCGCGCTGGTGTCCGACACCACCTCTGTCTCCCGCGCGGAGTTCGATGCGCGGGTGCACCGGTTGGCGCGGGAGCTGATCGCGCGTGGTGTGGGGCCGGAGAGTGTGGTGGCGGTGGCGCTGCCGCGGTCGGTGGAGCTGGTGGTGGCGCTGCACGCGGTGGTGTGTGCGGGCGGGGCGTATCTGCCGGTGGAGACCGACGAGCCCGGTGAGCGGGTCGCGTTCGTGCTGGAGGACGCGCGTCCGGCACTGCTGCTGTGCCGCGGAGCGGACGCCGCCGATCTGCCGCGGGTCGACGGTGTCGAGACTGTCGCGCTCGACGCGCCGGAGACCGCGGCGCGCATCGCCGAGCACCCGGCCGGCCCCGTCTCCGACGCCGATCGACGGGCGCCGCTGCGGGGCGGGCACCCGGCCTATGTGCTCTACACCTCCGGTTCCACGGGCCGGCCCAAGGGTGTGGTGGTCTCTCATGCGGCGATCGTGAACCGGTTGGCGTGGATGCAGGGCGCCTATCGGCTTGGGACCGATGACCGGGTGCTGCTGAAGACGCCGGTGTCCTTCGACGTGTCGGTGTGGGAGCTGTTCTGGCCCTTCGCCGCGGGGGCGTCGCAGGTGGTGGCCGCACCGGGCGGGCACCGCGACCCCGCCTACCTGGCCGAGGCGGTCACCGCCAACGGGGTCACGGTGTGCCACTTCGTCCCCTCGATGCTGCGGGTGTTCGCCGACGCTCCCGGCGCGTCGGCGTGCACGTCGCTGCGCCGGGTCTTCGCCTCGGGCGAGGCGCTCGGCGCCGGCACCGCGGAACGCTTCCGCGCGCTCCTGCCCCAGGCCGCGCTGGCGAACCTGTACGGGCCCACGGAGGCGGCGGTGGACGTGACCGCCTTCGACGCCGGCGCCGAGGAGTTCTCCGGTGCGGGGGTGCCGATCGGGCGTCCGGTGTGGAACACGGGCGTCTACGTCCTGGATGAGCGGCTGGCGCCGGTGCCCGCCGGCGTCGAAGGGGAGCTGTACCTGTCGGGGGCGCAGCTGGCGCGGGGGTATGCGAACCGGCCGGGGCTGTCGGCGGAGCGGTTCACGGCCGATCCCTTCGGTGCGCCCGGCGCGCGGATGTATCGCACCGGCGACGTGGTGCGCTGGGACCGCGCCGGACGGCTGGTGTTCGTGGGACGTTCGGACTTCCAGGTGAAGGTGCGCGGGATGCGCATCGAACCCGGCGAGATCGCACACGCCCTGGCCTCGCGCCCGGACGTGGCCGACGCAGCGGTCCTGGCCCGGCCCGACGCCGCCGGCGACACCCGCCTGGTCGGCTACGTCGTCCCCGCAACCCCGCACGGCGCCGGCACCGGCGGACTGCGTACCGAGTTGGCCGCCCGCCTGCCCGCGCACATGGTGCCCGAGGCGCTGGTCGCCATGGACGCTTTCCCGCTGACCGCCAACGGCAAGCTCGACCGCGCCGCCCTGCCCGATCCCGGCCCGGGCACCGCCGGCCCGGGCACCGGCCGCGCCGCGAGCGGGCCGCGCGAACAACTGGTCTGCGCGCTCTACGCCGACCTCCTGGGGCTGGAGCACGTCGGCGCCGACGACGGCTTCTTCTCCCTCGGCGGTACCTCCCTGGCCGGCGCACGACTGGTCAACGCGCTGCGCACCCGCCTCGGCGCGGAGGTGGGCGTGGCGGACCTGTTCGACGCCCCCACCCCGGCGGAACTGGCCGCACGCATCGCCGCGCGCCAGGACCCCCGGCCTCCGCTGCGCCCCGGAGCCGCCGCCGAATCCGACGCGGCCCCTCCGCTCTCGGCCGCCCAGCGCGGGATGTGGGCCGGAGCCCAGGTGCCCGGCGCGGAGGCGGCCTACAACGTCGCCTGGGTGCTGCGGCTGGGCGGCGGCGTCGACACCGAAGCGCTGCGCGCCGCCGTCGCCGATGTCACGGCCCGCCACGCCGTCCTGCGCACCGCCTACCCCCGCTCCGGCGCAGAGCCCCGCCAGCAGGTCCTGGACACCCCGCACACGCGCGACCCCCTGCGGGTGGTGCGTACCGGCGACGCCGATCCGGACGGGCTGGTGGCCGCCGCCGCCCGGCGCCCCTTCGATCTGGAATCCGAACCCGCCTACCGGCCGGTCCTCTTCGCCGCCGACTCCGGTGAGCACGTCCTGCTCAACCTGTTCCATCACATCGCGGTGGACGAGTGGTCGCAGGAGCCGTTCCTGCGGGATCTGGACGCCGCCTACCGGGCGCGGTGCGCGGGCCGGGCGCCGGAGTGGGCGCCGCTGCCGGTGTCCTACGGGGATTACGCGCTGTGGCAGCGCGAGCTGCTGGGATCGCCGGAGGATCCGCAGAGCCGGGCGGCCCGCCAGCGGGGGTTCTGGCGGGAAGCGCTGGCCGGCCTGCCCGAGGAGATCGCGCTACCCGCCGACCGGCCCCGTCCCGCCGCACCCGCCGACGCGGCCGGAACCGTGGCGCTGGCGATCCCCGCCGGCCTCATGCGCGCCCTCACCCGGCTGGCCCGCGAACGCGGCGCCACCCCGTTCGTCGTCCTGCAATCGGCGGTGGCCGTGCTGCTGCACCGCATGGGCGCCGGAACCGACGTGCCCCTGGGCACGCCGGTCGCCGACCGCCCCGACGAGGCGCTGCACGACGCGGTCGGCATGTTCCTCAACACCCTGGTGCTGCGCACCGACCTGTCGGGCGAGCCCGGTTTCGGCGGCGTCGTCGACCGCGCCCGCACGTTCGCCGCTTCCGCCTACGCCAACGCCGAACTGCCCTTCGACCGCGTGGTCGAGGCGCTCAATCCGCCGCGCGCGGCCGGACGCAACCCGCTGTTCCAGGTGATGGTCAGCCACCAGCGGCGACCCGAGCCGCGTGCGGGCCTGGCGGCCGCCCAGGCGGCCGTCGACGACGCCGTGGCCCCGCCCGCCGCTCGCTTCGACCTGGAGTTCGAGTTCATCGAACGCCCCGGCGACGACGGCGCCGAGGCCGCCGTACGGTTCTCGGCCGAACGGTTCGACGACGCGACCGCGCACGCCCTCGGCGAGCGGCTGCTGCGCCTGCTCTCCGCGGGAACCGCCGACCCGGAGCGGCCCGTGGCCGGCCTTCCGCTGTTGGGGGAGGGTGAGCGGGAGCGGCTGCTGGGGGAGTGGGGCGCGGGCACCGCGCCGCGTGCGGTGGCCGAGCGGACGCTGCCGGAGCTGGTGGCCCGCGGCGCGGAAACCGGTGGCGGTTCGGCGCTCGCGCTGGTGTCCGACACCACCTCTGTCTCCCGCGCGGAGTTCGATGCGCGGGTGCACCGGTTGGCGCGGGAGCTGATCGCGCGTGGTGTGGGGCCGGAGAGTGTGGTGGCGGTGGCGCTGCCGCGGTCGGTGGAGCTGGTGGTGGCGCTGCACGCGGTGGTGTGTGCGGGCGGGGCGTATCTGCCGGTGGAGACCGAGCAGCCCGGCGAGCGGGTCGCGTTCGTGCTGGAGGACGCGCGTCCGGCACTGCTGCTGTGCCGCGACGCCGACACCGCCGACCTGCCCGCCGAGCCCGCCGTGCCCCGGCTCGTACTGGACGCGGCCGCGACCGCGCCCCGCCTGGCCGATCGTTCGGCGGAGCCGGTGAGCGACGCGGATCGGGCCGCTGCGCTGCTTCCGGAACATCCGGCTTATGTGCTGTACACGTCGGGGTCGACGGGCCGGCCCAAGGGTGTGGTGGTCGCTCATGCGGCGATCGTGAACCGGTTGGCGTGGATGCAGGACGCCTACGGGCTGGAGCGGGCGGATCGGGTGCTGCTGAAGACGCCGGTGTCCTTCGACGTGTCGGTGTGGGAGCTGTTCTGGCCCTTCGCCGCTGGGGCGTCGCAGGTGGTGGCCGCACCGGGCGGGCACCGCGACCCCGCCTACCTGGCCGGGCTGATCCACGAGGCCGGTGTCACGGTGTGCCACTTCGTCCCCTCGATGCTGCGGCTCTTCGTCGAGGAGCCGCAGGCCGCGCGGTGCACGTCGCTGCGCCGGGTCTTCGCCTCGGGCGAGGCGCTCGGCGCCGGCACCGCCCGCCGGGTCCGGGCTGTGCTGCCGCGGGCGGCGCCGGCGAACCTGTACGGGCCCACGGAGGCGGCGGTGGACGTGACCGCCTTCGACGCCGGCGCCGAGGAGTTCTCCGGTGCGGGGGTGCCGATCGGGCGTCCGGTGTGGAACACGGGCGTCTACGTGCTCGACGGCCGCTTGGCGCCGGTCCCCGCGGGCGTGGAGGGCGAACTGTATCTGTCCGGGGTGCAGCTGGCGCGGGGGTATGCGAACCGGCCGGGGCTGTCGGCGGAGCGGTTCGTCGCCGATCCGTTCGGCGGCCCGGGGGCGCGGATGTATCGCACCGGCGACCTCGTGCGGTGGGACGCCGGGGGGCGGCTGGTGTTCGCGGGGCGCTCGGACTTCCAGGTGAAGGTGCGCGGGATGCGCATCGAACCCGGCGAGATCGAACACGCGCTCACCACTGCGCCCGGGGTCGCCGGTGCCGTCGTCACCGCCGACCGCACCGCCGCGGGCGCCGACCGGCTCGCCGGCTACGTCACCCCCGCCGGCGCCGCCGCCCCGGATCCCGATGCGCTGGTGCGCCGGCTCGCGGCGCGGCTGCCGGAGCACATGGTCCCCGCCGCGATCACGGTGCTCGACGCGTTCCCGCTGACCGCCAACGGCAAGCTCGACCGCGCCGCCCTGCCCGCCCCCGACCCCGGAGCGCGCACCGCGGCCGGGCGGGAGGCCCGGGGCTTCCGGGAGGAGCTGCTCGCCGGGCTGTTCGCCGAGCTGCTCGGGCTGGAGCACGTCGGCGCCGACGACGGCTTCTTCTCCCTCGGCGGCGACAGCATCCTCGCCATCCGGCTCGTCGGCAACGCCCGCGCCGGCGGTTTGGAACTGACCCCCGCCGACGTCGTCACCGAGCAGACCCCGCAGCGCCTCGCCCTGGCCGCCGCTCCCGCCGACGCCCCCGGCGGCACCGGCACCCGCCACGGCCCCGACGACGGCACCGGCGACATCGAACCGACCCCCGTCATGCACTGGCTGCGTGAACGCGGCGGCCCCATCGCGCGCTACAGCCAGGCCACCGTCGTGCACACCCCCGACGGCGCCGACACCGCCGGCCTGACCGCCGCCCTCCAGGCGGTGCTGGACACCCACGCCATGCTGCGCGCCCGGCTGCGCACGGCTGCCGACGGTTGGCGGCTGCACGCCGCCGAACCCGGCGCGGTCACGGCCGCCGACGTGCTCACCCGGCGCGACGCCGCCGGGCTGGACGCCGCCGGTCTGGCACGGGCCGCCGCCGAGGAGGCCGACGCCGCCCAGGGCCGGCTCGACCCCTGCGCCGGGGCGATGGTGCGGGCCGTGTGGCTGGACCGCGGTCCCGGCCGGCCCGGCCGACTGCTGCTGGTGGTCCACCATCTCGCCGTCGACGGCGTATCCTGGCACATCCTGCGTGCCGGGCTCGCCGCCGCCTGGCGCGACGCCTCCCGCGGCCGCCCACCCGCACCGCCGGCGCCGCACACCTCCTACGCGCGCTGGTCGCGGGAGCTGCGAACCGAAGCCCGCTCCCGGCACCGCACCGCCGAACTCCCCGCCTGGCGGGAGATCACCGCCGCCGACGGCGGCACGGAGGAGTTCGGGCCCTGCGACCCTGAGCGCGATACCGCCGCGACCCTGCGCCGGATCACCGTGACGCTGCCCGCGGCCGACACCGAAGCGCTGCTCACCCGCGTCCCCGAGGCGTTCCACACCGGTATCGAGGACGTGCTGCTGTCCGCGCTCGCCCTGGCCGCCGCCGAATGGCGCGCCTCCCGCTCCGGCGGTACCGGCGGGGTGCTGCGGCTCGCCCTGGAAAGCCACGGCCGCGAACAGCACCTGTTCGGCGGAACCGACGTCTCGGGCACCGTCGGTTGGTTCACCGCCGTCCACCCCGCGCGCCTGGACGTCGCCGGCCTCGATCCGGCCCGGGCCCGCACCGGCGGGGCGGACGCCGGCGACGCACTCAAACGGGTCAAGGAGCAGCTGCGCACCCGACCCGCGGACGGCGGTATCGGCTACGGACTGCTGCGCCACCTCAACTCCGATACCGCCGCGCCGCTGGCCGCCGACCCCGAACCGCCGCTGCTGTTCAACTACCTCGGGCGCGTCGCGGTCGCCGGCGAGTACGAGCCCTGGGCCGTGGCCCCCGAAACCGGCGCGCTGCCGCCCGGCATCGACCCCCGCATGCCCGTGCGCCACCCCCTGGAGCTCAACGTCCTCACCCGCGACGGCGCCGAAGGCCCGGAGCTGACCGCCACCTGGGCCTGGCCGCAGCGGCTGCTGGCCGAAACCGACGTGCGCGAGTTCGCCGACGCCTGGTTCGCCCAGCTCGGCGGGCTCGTCGCCCATACCGACTCCTCGGGGGCGGGCGGACACACCCCCTCCGACCTGTCCCTGACCGACCTCGATCAGGACGAGATCGAGGCATTCGAAGCAGAGTGGAGGCTCCCGTGAGCAACGCATCCGGCCTGGAGGACATCCTGCCGCTGACGCCGCTCCAGGAAGGGCTGCTGTTCCAGAGCCAACTCGACGCCGCCGGCGCCGACGTCTACAACGTCCAGGTCGCCCTGGAACTGCACGGCGGTCTGGATCCCGAGCGGCTGCGCGCGGCCGCCGACGCCCTGCTGCGGCGCCATCCCAACGTCCGCGCCGCGTTCCGGCGCCGCAAGAACGGGCAGGCGGCCGCGCTCGTGGGCGCCGACGTGCCCGCCGACTGGTCCCGCACCGACCTGACCGGCCTCGACACCGCCGGGCAGGAAGCCGAGCTGGCGCGCCTGCGCGACGAGCAGCGCCGCCGGCGCTTCGACCTCGCCCACCCGCCGCTGGTCCGGTTCGTGCTGGTGCGCCGGGCGCCCCGCGACCACGTGCTGGTGCTCACCCACCACCACATCCTGCTCGACGGCTGGTCGCTGCCGCTGCTGGTGCGCGACCTGTTCCGGCTCTACGCCGCCGACGGCGCCCCGCTGCCGCGCCCCGCTCCGTTCCGCGACTACCTGTCCTGGCTCGGCCGCCAGGACACCGGCGCGGCGCTGGAGGCCTGGCGCACCGCGCTGGCGGGCGTCGCGGGCCCCACACGCGTCGCCGACGCGTTCGCCGCCTCCCGCTCCGACCGCCCCGACCGGGCGGGCGATCCCCCGGCCCCGGAGGACGGGGCCGCCGAACCCCGCGGCCTCACCCGCGACGTGCCCGCCGAACGCACCGCCGCGGTCCGCGACCTCGCGCGCGCCCAGGGCGTCACGCTCAGCACCGTCCTCCAGGCGGCGTGGGCGACGGTGCTGGGCCACCTCCTCGACAGCCGCGACGTCGTCTTCGGCACCGCCGTCTCCGGACGCCCCCACAGCCTGGAGGGCGCCCCCGACATGGTCGGGCTGTTCGTCAACACCGTGCCGGTGCGGGTACGCGCGCACCCGGGCGAAACCGCCGCCGGCCTGCTCGCCCGCCTGCGCGACGAGCAGGCCGCCCTGCTCGACCACGGCCACGTCGGCCTCGCCGAGATCCAGCGCGCGGCCGGAGCCGGCGAGCTGTTCGACACGCTGATGGCGGTCGAGAACTACCCCGTCGAGGGCACCGACCCCGCCGCCGACGTGCCCGGCCTGCACGCCCGGGTGCTGGGCTCCACCGACGCGACGCACTACCCCCTGTCCCTGGCGGTCGCGCCCCCGCGGCCGGACGCACAGAACCCGCGGCTGCGCCTGACCCTGGGCTACCGCCCCGACACCGTCCCCGAAGAGCGGGCGGAACTGGTCGCCGACACCCTCACCGCCGTCCTGCAGGCCATGGCGGACGCGCCGCACACGCCCCTCGCCCGGCTGCCCGTCCTGCCGCCCCACCACGTGCCGGCCCCCACCGCCGCGCTCGCCGCCCACCGCACGGCCGCCCACGACGCGGTCACCCGCACCTCCGAGCCCGCCGGCGCCGCCGGCCCGGAACCCGGACTGCACAAGGCCGAGGAGGCGGCCGAAGCCGACGCCCTGCGCGAAGCCGCCTTCCCCGAGCTGTTCGCCCGCCGGGTAGCCGAATCCCCCCACTCGGTGCTCGTCGAGGACGAGGACGCCGTCCTCACCGCCGCCGAAGCCGACGCGCAGGCCAACCGGCTGGCGCGGGTCCTGCTGGAGCGCGGCGCCGGGCCCGAGCGCGTGGTCGCGCTCGCCGTCCCCCGCTCCGCGGAGCTGATCGTGGCGCTACTGGCGGTCCTCAAGTCCGGATCGGCCTACCTCGCGCTCGATCCGGACTACCCCGACGACCGGCTCGCCCACATGCTCGCCGACGCCCGCCCGGCCTGCGTCGTCACCGCGGACGGCCTCAGCGCGCGCGTCGCCGCCCTCACCGGCGCCGATCGCGTGGAGCCCGGCGACCCCGCCACCGCCGCCGCGATCGCCTCCGCCGCGCCCGGACCGGTCACCGACGCCGACCGCGGTGCCGGTCTGGCGCCCGGCAGCGCCGCCTACCTCGTCTACACCTCGGGCTCCACCGGCCGCCCCAAGGGCGTCGTCGTCAGCCACGCGGGCGTCGCCAAGCTCGTGGCCACCGCCGCCCGCCGCCTCGGCGTCGGCGCCGACAGCCGCGTCGCCCAGCTCGGCTCGCCCAGCTTCGACGTCGCCTTCTGGGAGTTCGCCATGGGTGTTCTCTCCGGCGGCCGGCTCGTGGTCGTGCCGCCCGAGCGCCGTGTGCCCGGTCCGCCGCTGACCGACTACCTGCGCGAACGGGGCGCCACCCACGTCGGCCTGCCGCCCGCGCTGCTGGCGGCGCTGCCCGACGACGCCGAACTGCCCCCCGGTATGACGGTGCTCGCCGGAACCGAAGCCGTCCCCGGCGCCCTCGTGCGCCGCTTCGCCTCCGACGGGCGCGCCATGTTCAACTGCTACGGCCCCACCGAGGCCACGGTCAACGCCACACTGGGCCGGTGCCGCCCCGACGCGGCCGGCGACCGGGTGCCCATCGGCCTCCCCGACCCCGGGGTGCGCGCCTACGTGCTCGACTCCCTGCTGCGGCCCGTGCCCGCCGGCGTGTCCGGCGAGCTCTACCTCGGCGGGGCCGGTCTCGCCCGCGGCTACCTCGGACGCCACGGGCTGACCGCGGCCCGGTTCGTCGCCGACCCCTTCGGCGCGCCCGGGGCGCGCATGTACCGCACCGGCGACCGCGTCCTGGCCAACGCCCGGGGCGAGCTGGAGTTCCTCGGCCGCACCGACGACCAGGTCAAGATCCGCGGAATGCGCGTCGAACTCGGCGACGTCGAGGCCGCCCTGGCCGCCCACCCCGACGTCGCCGCCTGCGCCGCCGCCGTGCACCGCGACGACGCGGGCTCCGACGCCCTCGTCGCCTACGCCGCCCCGCTCGGCGGCCGCACCGTCGATCCGCGGGCGCTGCGCGACCACGTCGCGGCGCGCCTGCCCACGGCCATGCTCCCCGCAGCCGTGGTGCCGCTCGACGCGATGCCCGTCCTGCCCAACGGCAAGACCGACCGCTCCGCACTGCCCGCCCCCGACCTCGCCGCGGACGCCGGCGGCCGCCCGCCGCGCAACCAGGTCGAGGAACTGCTGTGCGGGCTCTACCGCGAGATCCTGGACGTGCCCGACGCCGGCATCGACGACGACTTCTTCGCGATGGGCGGCCATTCGCTGCTGGCCACCCGGCTGGTCACCCGCATCCGCACCGTCCTGGGCCGCGACGTCGAGCTGCGCACCGTCTTCGACGCGCCCACGGTCGCCGGGATCGCCGAGCGGCTGCGCCCCGCCGGCGCCCGCCCCCCGCTGCGCCCGGCCCCGCGCCCCGAGCGGCCCCCGCTGTCCTACGCCCAGCAGCGCATGTGGTTCCTCTACCGGCTGGACGGTCCGCGCCCCACCTACAACATCCCCTTCTGCGCACGGCTGCGCGGCCCGCTGGACCGCGCCGCCCTGGCCGAGGCGCTGGCCGACGTCACCGCCCGCCACGAAAGCCTGCGCACCGTCTTCCCCGACGACGACGGCGTGCCCTACCAGCACATCCTGGCGCCCGAGCAGGCCCGCCCCGACGTGCCGCTCACCGACACCGGCGAGGACGCGCTGCCCGGCGCGCTCGCCGAGGCCGCGGCCCACGGATTCCGGCTGGACGCGGAACCGCCGCTGCGCGCCCGCCTGTTCCGCACCGCCGAAGACGAGCACGTGCTGCTGGTCCTGCTGCACCACATCGCCGGTGACGGCTGGTCGGCCCGCCCGCTGCTGCGCGACATCGGCACGGCCTACACCGCCCGCCGCAGCGGCCGCGCCCCCGCCTGGGCGCCGCTGCCCGTCCAGTACGCCGACTACGGGCTGCACCAGCGCGCCGTGCTGGGCACCGAGGACGACCCCCACAGCGCCGTCCACGCCCAGGCCGCCTACTGGCGCGAGGCGCTGCGCGGCCTGCCCGAGGAACTCGCCCTGCCCACCGACCGCCCGCGGCCGGCCGCCGCGGCCGGCCGCGGCGGCTCCGTCGAACTGGCGCTGCCGGCCGAGCTGAGCGCGCGGCTGCGCGCGCTGGCGCGCACCAACGACACCAGCGTGTTCATGGTGCTGCAGGCGGCGCTGGCCGCCCTGCTGACCCGGCTGGGCGCGGGCACCGACATCCCGGTCGGCTCGCCGGTGGCCGGACGCGACGACGCCGCGCTCGACGACCTCGTCGGGTTCTTCGTCAACACGCTGGTGCTGCGCACCGACACCTCCGGCGACCCGGCCTTCACCGAGCTGCTGGCGCGGGTGCGCGACGCCAACCTGGCCGCCTACGACAACTCCGACATCCCGTTCGAACACCTGGTGGAGGTCGTCAACCCCGCCCGGTCGACGAGCCGCCACCCGCTGTTCCAGGTGATGCTGGCCTACCAGAGCGGCGCCGGTCCGCGCCTGGAGATGGAGGGCCTGCAGGCCGAACGCGAGCCGGTGGCCGCTCCCGGCGGCAAGTTCGACCTGGCCTTCGAGTTCCGCGACCCCGGCGAGAACGCCGCCGACCCCGCGGCCGGAGCCGTGCGGTGCGTCGTCGACTACAGCCGCGACCTGTTCGACGACGCGACGGTGCGCAACGTCGCCCTGCGGATGGAGCGGCTGCTGGCGGCCGCCGCCGACGACCCCTCCGCCGCCATCGGCCGGCTGGACCTGCTCACCGCCGAGGAGTCCGACCGGATCACCCGCGACGCCCGGGGGCCGAGCGTGGCGGTGCCCGACCCGGCGACCGTGCCCGCCCTGTTCGAGGCAGCGGCCGCCGGCGGCCCCGACCACCCGGCGCTGGTCTGCGAGGGCCGAAGCCACACGTTCGCCGAGCTGAACCGGCGCGCCAACCGACTGGCCCACGAACTCATCGCGCACGGAGCCGGTCCCGAAACCGTCGTCGCGCTGCTGCTTCCGCGCTCGGCCGACACCCTGGTGGCGATGCTGGCGGTGCTCAAGGCCGGCGCCGCCTACCTGCCCGTCGACCCGGCCTACCCCGACGACCGCGTCGCCCACATGCTGACCGACGCCGCACCGCTGCTCACCGTCGCCACCCCCGGGCTGCGGGAGCGCGCCGCCGCGCTCGGCGCCCGCGCGACCCTCCCTCCGGACCCCGCGGGCCCGGACGAGCGGCCCGCGACCGACCCGGCCGACGCCGACCGCACCGCCCCGCTGCACCCCGACCACCCCGCCTACGTCATCTACACCTCCGGTTCCACCGGCCGTCCCAAGGGCGTGGCGGTCACCCACCGCAGCCTCGCCAACCTGTTCCACAGTCACCGCGAGACGCTGCACCGGCCCGCCCGGCACCGCGCCGGCCGCGACCGGCTGCGCGCGGGCCACGCCTGGTCGTTCTCCTTCGACGCCGCCTGGCAGCCGCAGCTGTGGCTGCTGGACGGCCACGCCGTGCACATCGTCACCGAAGAGGCCATGCACGACCCGGCGCTGCTGGTCGAGCGGATCCGCGCCGACCGCCTCGACTTCATCGAAGTGGCCCCCTCGCACCTGCAGCAGCTGATGCGCGCCGGGTTGGGCGAACCGGGCACCCACATCCCGCTGACGCTGGGCGTGGGCGGCGAGGCGGTGCCGGCGTCGCTGTGGAGGCGGCTGGGCGAGTGGGAGGAGCGCGGCACCGTCGCCGTCAACCTCTACGGCCCCACCGAGACCACGGTCGACGCTCTGGCGGCGCGCGCCGGCGCCCACGTCCGCCCGGTCATCGGGCACCCCACGGCCAACACGGCCGCCTACGTGCTCGACGCGCGGCTGAATCCGGTCCCGCCGGGCGTGGTCGGCGAGCTGTACCTCGGCGGGGCCGGTCTCGCCCGCGGCTACCTCGGACGCTACGGGCTCACCGCCGACCGGTTCGTCGCCGACCCGTCCGGCGCGCCCGGCGCCCGCATGTACCGCACCGGCGACCTGGTGCGGCGCATGCCCGACGGGTCGGTGGACTACGTCGGCCGCGCCGACGACCAGGTGAAGGTGCGCGGCTTCCGCATCGAGCCCGGCGAGATCGCCGCGGCGCTGAGCGAGCACCCCGCCGTCGACCAGGCGGTCGTCGACACGTGGGAGGCCGCGCCGGGGGACCGGCGACTGGCGGCCTACATCGTCGCCACGGCGCAGCGCCACGGCGCCGCCGGGGCGGTTCCGCCGGATCGAGGACCGGGACCCGGCGGCGACGCCGACGCGCCCCGGGGCGGCGGCGGTCCCGGCACCGCCGAGCTGCGCGCCCACCTGGCCGCCCGGCTGCCCGACTACATGGTGCCGGCGGCGTTCCTGCCGCTGCACGCGCTCCCGCTGACCGCCCACGGCAAGCTGGACCGGAGCGCGCTTCCGGTGCCCGACCCGGCCGAGTTCGCCCCGGCTCCCGGGCGCGAGCCGCGCGGCGCCGCCGAGGCGGTGCTGTGCGAGGTCTTCGCCGAGGTGCTGGGCGCCGCCCGGGTCGGCGCCGACGACGACTTCTTCGACCTGGGCGGCCACTCGATGCTGCTGGTGCGGCTGCGCTCCCGGGTCGAAGCCGAGACCGGCGCACGTGCGGCGATCGCCGACCTGTTCGCCAACCCGTCGCCGGCCGCGCTGGCCGCGCACCTGGCCGCACTCGGCGCGCGGCCGGAGGGCCGCGCCGGCCGGGTCGGGGCCGCGGCGCCGCAGGACGCCCCCGGCGAACCCGGCGTCGTCGTGCTGCGCTCGGGCGGCGAGCAGGCACCGCTGTTCTGCCTGCACCCCGCGAGCGGGTTCAGCTGGTCCTTCGTCGGACTGCGCCGCCACCTCGGTTCCGACGTGCCGATCCTGGGCGTGGAGGCGCCGGCGGCGGCCACCGCCGCCGGCACCGTCGCCGCCCTCGCCGGTGTCTACGCCCGGCGCATCCGCCGCGCTCACCCGCACGGTCCCTACCGGATCGCCGGGTGGTCCTTCGGCGGAACCCTGGCCCAGGCCGTGGCGGCCGAGCTGGCGCAGGACGGCGCGGACGTCGAGCTGCTCGCGCTGCTGGACGCCTACCCGGCGCCGTGGCACGCCCGGCGCGGCGCCTGCGCCACCGGAGCGGAGGAGGAAGCGGAGCGGCCGGCCGATGCCGGCGGCGCCCTGGCCGCCCGGATCGGCGCCGAACGCGGCGATGCGGGCATGGCCGAGGCCAACCGCCGCTGGGCCGCCGAGGTCCTGGCCGCCTCCGCCGGGCAGGAGCAGCCGCGCTACAAGGGCGATGCGCTCTGCTTCACGGCCGAGGACGCCCCCGCCGGCGCCGCCCGCGCCTGGGAGCACGGCATCGACGGCGGAATCGAGCACCACGAGGTCCCCGCCGCCCACGACGATCTGCTCACCTCGGCGGGCTTGGCGGTCATCGGCCCCGCACTCGCCGCCCGCCTCGCCGCGCCCGCGGACCGCTCCGGGTGACGCGCGCACCCGGCGGCCGCGACCCGCTTGCCGCACCCTCGCACCGATCCAATAAGGTAAGCCTCACCTTTCATGAACGTCTGGAGTCCCCATGAACCGATACCGCGCCCCGATCCCCCGATGGGGCATCGGCCTGATCGCCGCGGCGGCCCTCACACTCACCGGCTGCACCGGCGGCGCCGAGGGCGACGAGAGCGGGTCCGAGTCCGCTCCCACGCGCGAGTTCACCAGCGACCACGCCGATCAGCCGGTGGAGATCCCCCGAGATCCCCAGCGCATCGTCGCCATCGGCTGGGCCGTGACCCCGCTGATCTCGGTGGAGGAGGCCGGTCTCGTCGGGGTGTCCAGCGGCACCCACGACAGCGGCATGACCCCTGAGGAGCTGGAGAAGGCCCAGGGCCTCCCGCAGGTGGGCCGCGACCTGGAGATCGACGTCGAGAAGGTCGCCGAGCTGGAGCCCGACCTGGTCGTCTCCGGCCTGCCCGCCGCCATGGAGTTCGACTACTCCGAGCTGGAGCGGATCGCCCCCGTCGCGGTCGCCGCGATGAACATCCCCTCGGAGTGGAAGGACATGAACCGGCGCATCGCCGACGCCGCCGGTGTCTCCGACGCCCACTCCGCGCTGATCGACTCCTACGACACGCGGGCGGCCGAACTCGGCGAGGAGTACTCCGAGGTCCTCGCCGACACCGTGTTCGTCTCCGTCGACGCCTACGGCGACGGCAAGTGGACCCTGGAGCACCAGGGCTCGCACGGCACCACCGTGCCCGCCGACGCCGGCCTGCGCTTCACCCCCGAATCCGACGACGGCGGCTTCAGCGAGTCCCTGCCGCTGGAGAACCTGGACCGGCTGAACGAGTACGACGCCGTCCTCACCCGCGCCGACGCCCAGGGCGAGCCCACCGAAGCCATCCAGGAGGTCATGGACCAGGGGCCGTGGCAGGACCTGGAACCGGTCGGCGGCGACCGCGTCTACCCCGTCCCGCAGTTGGGGGCGATGAGCTATACCACCGGCCTGGACCTCTTCGACCAGCTGGAGGAGCGGGTCCTGCAGGACCTGTGACCGCCCGCGACCCGCACACCGCCCCATTCCGCCCGCACACCGCCCCGCCAGCGGGGCGCGACCCGGAGGTGACGCACGTGCCCGTGCCCGAACCGACCGACACCGACGCGTCCCCGGCGGCGCACCGCCCTTCTCCCCGCGAGATCCCCGCCGGCGCCGACGTGCTGGCCGCCGGTCCGCCGCCGACCCCCGACCTCGCTGCGCCCTTCGCCGCGCGCCCGGCCCAGCCGCACGGCGCCGATCTGGCGACCGTGCACACGTGGATGCACCTGCCGCACGTGGCCCCCTTCTACGACCAGGCCTGGAGCCGCGAGCGCTGGGCCGAGGAGCTCTCCGCCCAACTGGGCGGCACCTTCTCGCGGCCGCTGATCGTCAGCCGCGACGGCACCGACACCGCCTACGTAGAGCTGTACCGCGCCGCGCGCGACGTCATCGCGCCGCACTGCGACGCCCGCCCCCACGACGTCGGATTCCACATCGCCATCGGCGATCCGGGCCGGACGGGGCGCGGCCTGGCCGCGGAGATCCTCGCCGCGGTCGCCCCCGCCGTCTTCGCCGCCGACCCGCACTGCCGGCGCATCCTCATGGATCCCGACTCCGGCAACGCCGCGGCCTGCCGCGCGGCCCGCAAGGCCGGACTCGAATTCCTCGCCGAGGCCGAACTGCCGCACAAGCGGGCGGCGCTGTTCGCCCGGGCGCGGGAGTGACGGCGGCCGGCCGCCCGGCCCCCGAGCACGGCGGCGGAAGGGGGAGGGGGTGACCGCGAGGCCGGCCCTGCAGGGCCTGGTCATCGATCTGAGTCCGCTGCGCAGCGGCAGGGGGTTCCGGATCGTCTTCGCGGTCCGGCTGATCTCGCTGTTCGGCGGCGGGTTCCGCCTCGTCGCCCTGCCGATGCAGGTCTATGCCATGACCGGATCGTCGGCGCTGGTGGCCAGCGTCAGCGTCGTCAACGGGCTGGCGAGCTTCGCCGGCACCGTGCTGGGCGGGCTGCTGGCCGACAAACTGGACCGGCGGCGGCTCATGCTGGTCAGCCTCGGGGTGGAGACGCTGGTCGTGGGTATGTTCGCGGCCAACACCGTCCTTCCGGGCGGTCCGCTGCTGGCCGTGATCTACGTGTGCGCCACCGTCAACGGCGTCATCGGCACCATGGGGCTGATCGCCCAGCAGTCCATGGTCCCCGCGCTGGTGGGCCCCGGCCGGCTGCCCGCCGCCGGTGCGCTGTTCGCGGTGACCGCCCAGCTGGGCGCGGTGGCCGCGCCGGCCCTGGGCGGTGCGCTGATCTCGCTGGGCGGTGTGGCCGCCGGATACCTCGCCACCTGCGCGATCGCCGCCGTCGCCACAGCGGCGGTGTGGTTCGTGCCGGCCGCACCCGCGGAATCGCCCGCAGCGGGCGCCACCGCGCTGCGCGCCGTCGCCGACGGTCTGGCGTTCGTGGCGCGCAACCCGGTGGTGCGCCCGCTGCTGCTGCTCGGCTTCACCCAGGTGCTGTTCACGATGCCCACCGTGCTGGTCCCCGAGTTCACCGACCGCGTGCTGGGCGGCGACGCCGCCCTGGCGGGGCTGCTCTATACCGCCCCGGCGGCCGGTGCCCTGGCGGCGTCGCTGACCAGCGGGTGGACCGGCCGCATCGCCCGCACCGGGGCGGTCGTGCCCGCGGCGGTGGCGATGTGCGGGGTTTCGGTGGCGCTGCTGGGCGCCGCCCGCAGTGCGGCGCTCGCGCTGGCCGCGCTGGTGCTGCTGGGCTGCTTCCAGGCGGTCGAGGAGATCCTGCGCTACTCCCTGATCCAGGCGCACACCCCCGATGCGCTGCGGGGGCGGGTCAACAGCGCGTGGCTGGCCCAGGCCACGGTCGGCGGGTCGCTGGGCGCGTCGCTCATGGGCGGGCTCGCCGCCGTCCTGGGCACGGCGGCCGCGCTGGTGGCGGCCGGAGCGGCGGGGGCGGCCCTGGTCGGCGCGATCGCTGTGACGGCGCCGGGGCTGCTGGCCACCCGCGGCGTCGCGCCGCCCCTTCGCGGCGACCGGACAACTTGATAAGTTTAGCCTACCCTAATGAGAAAGGAATCTCGGTATGAGCAACCCCTTCGACGACCCCGAGGGCCGCTTCCTGGTCCTGGTCAACGACGAAGACCAGCACTCCCTGTGGCCGGAGTTCGCAGCGGTGCCCGACGGCTGGCGGCAGGTGCACGGCCCGGTGGACCGCGAGGCCGCACTGGCCTACGTCGAGGAGAACTGGACCGACCTTCGGCCGCGCAGCCTGCGGGCCGCGATGGGAGAGGTGTGAGGCCCGGCGGCCCCCGCTCCGGCGACCGCCGGGAGGCGGGCCGGTGAAACTGCGCACGGCGCTGATCGACCTCACCCCGCTGCGGGTCAGCCCCGCGTTCCGGGTGGTGTTCACCGCGCGGCTGATCTCGGTCTTCGGACTCGGGTTCGCCCTGGTGGCGCTGCCGATGCAGGTCTACTCGGCGACCGGGTCCTCGACCCTGGTCGCCGTCGTCAGCGCGGTCACCGGGGCCGCCGTGTTCTCCGGCACGCTGGTCGGGGGAGTGCTGGCCGACCGGTTCCCCCGCCGCCGGCTGATCGCGGCGGGGCGCGCCGCCGCCACGGCCGCCTTCACCGGACTCGCCCTCAACGCGGTGTGGGCCCACAGCGGCGGCGCCGCCGCGGGCTTCGCGGTGATCTGCGCCTGCGCGGCGCTGAACGGTTTCGTCGGCACGTTCAGCACCGTGGCCCTGCAGGCGGCCGTGCCCGGGCTGCTTCCGCGCGAGCGGCTGCCCGCAGCCGGGGCGCTGCTGGCGCTGACCGGCCAGCTCGGCTCGGTCGCAGCACCCGCGCTGGGCGGCGCCGTCATCGCGGCGTGGGGCTATCCCGCGGTCTTCGGCATCACCGCCGCTGTCAGCGCGCTCACCACCGTTCTCGTCCTGCGGCTGCCGCCGCTGGTCCCCGAGGCGGCGCACGGCGGCGGCCGGCGGAGGATCGCAGCTGCGGCGGCCGACGGCCTCCGCTTCGCCGCCCGGCACCGCACCGTCGGGCCGCTGCTGCTGCTCGGATTCGTCCAGCTGCTGCTGGCCACGCCCTACGTACTCGTGCCCGAGTTCACCGACACCGTGCTGCACGCCGGCGAGACCGTCGCCGGACTCCTCTACTCCGCATCCGCGCTCGGCGCGGTCCTGGCCTCGGTGACCAGCGGGTGGACCCGTACCGTGCGCCGCAGCGGCGCGGTGCTGCTGGTCGCGGTGGCCGGCTGCGGCGCCGCTTCGGCCGCCTTCGGGGCTTCGGGCGCCGTGGCCCTGGCCGCCGCGGCGCTGGTGGTGCTCGGCTTCGCCGAGATCGTCGAGGAGATCCTGCGCTTCGCGCTGCTGCAGTCGCACACCCCCGATGCGCTGCGCGGCCGGGTCAACAGCGTCTGGAGCGCGCAGAACACCGCGGGCGGGGCGCTGGGAGCGCTCGTTCTGGGATCGCTGGCGCCGCTGATCGGTGCCGGTGCGGCCGTGGCGGCCGGCGGCGCGGCGACCGTGGTCCTGGTGGCCGTTCTGGCCGCTGCCGCTCCCGGCCTGCGCCGGGCCGGGCGCGCAGACGGCGCGGGCTCGGGCGCGGCGCCGCCCGCGCCGCCGCGCGCGGCCGCCCCGGCGGCCCGCCCCGGCGGCGACGGCGGCGGCGATCCGCACGAACCCGGACTATCGAGTTAGCCAAGCCTAAGCTAAAGTGCGCCCCGGGTCCGGTTCGCAGCCGGGAACCGGACCCGGCCGCCCCCGCGGCCGCGCCCGAGTCGATCAGGAGTGATGCGCCCATGACCACCGTCCGCGACCCCCGCGTGGAGTTCTACCCCCTGCGCTCCCGGACCCTCCAGGTGCGCACGGCCGAGCGCCTCACCCCCGGCATGATCCGCGTCGTCCTCGCCGGCGACGACATCGCGGGCTTCCGCAGCGACAACTTCACCGACCACGTGAAGCTGTTCTTCCCCGACGAGGAGACCGGCGAGCTCCACCTGCCGCACTTCGACGACAACGGCCGGTGGAACATGCGCGCGCCGGAGCTGATCTACCGCGACTACACGGTCCGGCGCTTCGACGCCGCCGCCGGCGAGCTGACCGTCGACCTCGTCGCCCACGACCACGGCCCCGGCGGCCGCTGGGCGGCGCGCGCCCGCCCCGGGGACCGGCTCGGCGTCCTCGGCCCGCGCGGCACCCACCACATGGACTACGGCTTCGACTACTACCTCGTCGGCGCCGACGAGACCGCTCTGCCCGCCGCCGCCCGCTGGCTGGAGCGGGAACTGCCGCGCGACGCGCGCGTGCTGGCGTTCCTCGAGGTCGCCGACGCCGGTGAGGAGCAGGACCTGGACGTGCCCGCGGGCGCCGCCGTCACCTGGCTGCACCGCGACGGCGCCGCCCCCGGGACCACGGACCTGCTGGAGCGCGCCTTCCGCGGCGCCGAGTTGCCCGCGGGCCGCGGGTTCGCCTGGTGCGCGGGCGAGGCCGGCACCCTCAAACCCGTCCGCCGCCACCTCAAGGACCTGGGATTCGAGCGCGGAACGGGCTTCGACGTCGACGGATACTGGCGTCGCGGCACCAGCAACCACGACCACCACGACGACGCGGAGTAGGCGCACTCCCGAAAGCGCGGGAACCCCCTCCGGAGCCCCGGACCCGGTCGCCGGCGCGGACCCCCGCGGGGGTGTCGGCGCGTTCCCCGCCGGGGCGGTCCCGCCTGCCGGACGGCTCCTGCGGTCCCGGCGGATGCACCTGCACGGCCCCCGGTGCACGCGGGCGATCCGGCGCACACTACCCTCGGGGTCGATCGCGGAATTCGGCGTGTATCAGGGGCGTTCGCCCAATCGTCAGCACCCTCGCGCCGCCGCGGTGCTTCGGACGCCGCCACGAGCGTGCACGGGACCCGCATCAGGGCCTGTAGTCATATCGCAGTGAGGGAAACGAGGTAGGAGATCGTGCGCCGCACCCTGTTCCACGGCAAGATCCACCGCGCGACGGTCACTCAGGCCGATCTGCACTACGTGGGATCGATCACCATCGACGCCGACCTGCTGGAGGCGGCCGACATCGTCGAGGGCGAGCAGGTCCACGTCGTCGACATCGACAACGGAAACCGCCTGGTCACCTACACCATCGCCGGGGAGCGCGGCAGCGGCGTGATCGGCATCAACGGCGCCGCCGCCCACCTGGTCGACCCGGGCGACCTGGCCATCATCATGTCGTACGTGGAACTGGAGGAGTCCGAGCGCTCCCGCCACGAGCCGCGCGTGGTCCACGTCGACTCCGCCAACCGCATCGTGTCCCTGGGCAGCGACCCCGCCGAGCCGGTCCCGGGCTCGGATCTGGTTCCGGGCACGGCTCTGGCGGGCGCCTGAGGCACCGGCAGCGGCCGGCGCGCGTCCGGACGGCCCCGGCGGGCCCGAACCGCCGGGGCCGGCACCTGTAGCGCGCGCCACCGCCGTCGGACCCCGGCCTATGGCCGGGAAGCGTCCTGGAAGGCGCGACCCGTCCGCGGGGGAGCGGGGGCCGCCGCCGCGGCGGCCCCGGGACACCCTGCGGGGCGGACGGAACGCGTGTGCGCTCCCGGGGTGTGCGTGTCCCCGATGTCCAGACCTCCGAGGTGACCACATCCGGCCCGATCGGGAGATATCGGGCCGGGTATGAGCCCCTCGCTATGGACGACGGCGAAGACGACGACCGGCACGAGGCCGCAGCCCACATCGAGTGGCAGAAGCAGGGAGTGTGGCTCGTGCTGTGGGGCTCCTACACCCGCCGCTTCTGGGCGTATGCGCGCTGGCCCGTCCCCCGGGGCGGCGCCGTGGTCTCGGGCGTCGACGCCGACGCCCTCTACGCCGAGATGCGCCGCGTGGAACGTGAGCACGGATTCCTGCGCTGGCGTCACGGGAGCGGATGATCGCTCTCCGGAATTCCGCCGATCGCGCGGTCACCGCGAGTGGCGGCGGTGTTCCGGTTCGGAGGATCCGGGGCCGCCGCGGGCCGGGGATTCCCCGCAGCAATTCGGCGGCGCGTTGACCGGCGCCGTGCGGCGCGCATACGATGCCGGGCAAATGAAAAAGTCGATACTCATATCCGGAGTTTCCGTATCCGCTTCGGCGATAGCGTTCTGTCTCGTCGTCACGGGGATCGTGGTGTTCAGCGGGACGGATCCCCCCGACGGCGATTCCGGCACCCTCGCCTTCGGCGACCTCGCATCGGAGCCGGCGGCCGGCCCTCCCGGACTGCGTTCGTACACGGCGCGCGACGGAACGGATCTGCCGTACCGCACCTACCCGTCCGACTCCGACGACGCGCTGGTGCTGCTGCACGGTTCCGGCTACCACAGCGCCTACCTCGCGCCGCTGGCCCGCACCGTCGCCGACCAGGACGCCGCCACCGTCTACACGCCGGATCTGCGGGGCCACGGACCGCAGGCGGAGAACCGCGGCGATGTCGACTACGTCGGCCAGCTCGAAGACGATGTCTCCGATTTCATCCGCGAGATCGGGCCCGAGTACGGCGACGTATTCCTCGGCGGCCATTCCAGCGGCGGCGGAACCGCGATCCGATTCGCCGGTGGAAGCGGCAACGCAGCCGTGGACGGCTATGTTCTCCTGGCGCCCTATATTCACCACGAGTCCCCCACCTATCGCGCAGACTCCGGGTGGAGCAACGTCAATGTCCCGCGCATCGCGGGGCTGCAGATGATGAACACTGTAGGAATCACGGCATTCAACGACCGGGACGTCATATCGTTCAATATGCCCGCGGAAATGCGCGACGGAACAGAGACGCTGTCCTACAGCTATGACCTGCAGACGTCGATGCACCCGCGCGATGATTATGAAAAGGACCTAGCGGCCCTGGCGGACGCGACGCTCGTCGTGGCCGGCGCCGACGACGAGAGCTTCCGGGCCGACGCCTACAGGCCGCTTCTCGACGAGCACACATCGGCCGAGGTGCGCATCGTCGACGGCGCGTCGCACTTCGGGGTCGTAACCCGAGAGGAACCCCGCCGTGCCGTCGCCCGATGGCTGGGCGGTACCGGCTAGCCGCTCCGGAGCGAGCGGGCCGCGGCGGAGGTTCCCGCGGCGGTCCGCTGCGCGCAGCGGGGGGAGCGGCGCCGGATCCGCGCTCGCCCCCCGTGCTCGGCGCGTTCCGCGTATCCGCCGCGGCCCGTCCGCGCACGGACCGGAGCGCGTGTGCGCACGCCCGCAGCGGTGATGGCGGCTTCCGGCGGCGCCGTTTCGGAGCCGCCGCTCGTGAGCTCCGCAGCCCGCCGGAACCCGCCGCACGTGGCGCTTCGGGCCGAGTCCGGGCTGGTTCCCGGCGGCGCCGGGCGGAGCCCGCGCGATCACCGGAGCCGCACGGCCCCGCCCGCGCCGACGTGCGCGCACGTGACGCACAGTGATGTCCGAGGTTAGTGAAACGCCCCGTCACCTGCGTGTTCCTCCGGCGTCCGGACAGTAGTGTGCCCAACGGGCGTTACCGTCCGTGCGTCGTGTGTGGCACCCCGCGAAGGAGTCGGCGTGGATGACCGTGAGGCGGCAGCGAGAACCGGCGCCGACGGCGCCGACCCGCAGCATGCCGGCGCCATCGCGGCCGAGCCCGGGGACGGGGTGTGCGGGCCGGCGGACGAGTCCGCGCGGTCGGACACCGCGCATGTGCCGCACCACGACTCCGGTGGTGACGCAGGCACCACCCCGGATGCGGCCGCCGAGCCCGCCGGGGGCGGCCCCGGCGCCTCCGCGGCGGAACCGGTTCCCCGGCGGCGGAGGTGGCCGAGAATCGCGGCCGCTCTCGGCGCGGCGGCCCTGATCGGCGGCGCGGCCGCCGCCGCTCTGGCCGGCGGCGGTCCGTCCACCATCGGCGGTGTGGCGGCCCGCATGCCCGCTCCCAGCGCCCAGCCCGAACGGCCGCCCGACGACGGCTCCTGGGGCCGCGTCGGCGATCCCGTCTCCTCGGGCGCCTTCGAATTCACCGTCACCGGCGTGCACACCGGACTGGACCACGTCGGCGGCGCGGTCCAGGGCGAGCGGGCCCAGGGCAGCTTCGTGGTCGCCCGCGTCACCGTGCGCAACGTCGCCGACGAGCCCGCGTTCTTCACCGACGCCGACCAGCGCCTCGTCGACGCCGACGGCGCCCGGCACCGCCCCGACAACACCGCCGGCCTGCGCGCGGGCAACCCCGACGAACTGTTCGGCGGCCTCGCCCCGGGCGCCCGGGTCCGCGGCGGTCTGGTCTTCGACGTCCCGCCGGGCAGCCGCCCCGCCGCCCTGCGCCTGAGCGACTTCACCTCCGGCCGCAAACCCGCGGTCGTGCGCCTGGACGGGTGGAGCGCCCGCTAGGTTTCCGGTGCGCACGGCGGGCGGATCCGGGATCGGCGCGGCGGTCGCCCCGGCGGGGGTGGAGGAACCGTCCGGGCACTACGCGGCCAGGCCCCGCGAGGACGCGGACACGGGGCCGATGCGCGCGGCGTGTGGGTCCGCCCGGTCGCCCGCCTGCTGCCCCTACGGCGCCAGAGCCGGGTTGCGGATCCACTCCTGCAGCTCGGCGCGGCGGTCGCCGTCGCATTTGAGGGGGCAGGTGGTGCAGAAGCCGTGCTCGGGGTCGCCCTTGTAGTCGAAGCAGCACGTGCCCCGCACGGCCCAGGTGCCGCGCGGGTGGTCCTCGTAGAAGGGGAACAGCCGCGGACGCGCCCGGGTGACCGCGCCCGCCTCGATCAGCGCTTCGCCCAGGGCGCCGGCGCGGTGCCATGCGGCCTCGGCGTCGCAGCCGAGGAAGCGCGCCGGGTTCAGCATGTAGAAGTGCTGGGTGTCGAGCACCCAGCCCCACAGTGTGCGCAGGCCGATGCGCGTGTGCTGGTGCAGGGCGTCGATGATCGGGGAGAACGCACCCACCAGGTGGCGGGCGGCGACGGCGTTGAGGGCGTCCTCGTCGGCCACCACGACCGCGTCGGGGTGGCCGGCCGCCGGGTCGTCGGGCAGTACCGCCATGCGGGCGCTGGTGACGGTGGGTGCGCCGAACTCCGCGGTGGACAGCCACGGGAACCACAGGCGGCGCTCGTCCAGCAATGCCGCGCGCCCGGTCAGGTAGATGCCCGCCGAGACCAGGAAGACGGGCTCGCGCAGGAGCGAGCGCATGAAGCTGGTGGCGCCCGGCAGCTTGTGGGCGGGTCCGTGCCGGGTGGTGAGCCGGTCGAACAGCGGACCCACCGCCCCCTCGGCGACCATGAGGTCGGTGCGGTACCAGTGCTCGGCGGCCGGGTGCTCGCGGAAGGATCGCACCGAGGCGGTGCGCACGTCGGGCAGCGGCGCGAACTTCAGCGGCCCGCAGGCGTCGATCACCGCCTGTAGCGGGGTCTGCGCAGGGGCCATTCTGCCTCAGTCAACCTTTCTGCACCGCGTCGGAGAGTGCGGCTTCGGTGCGTGCTACGCGGACCGGATGCCGACCGGGATGCGCGACGGGGCATCGCCCCGCTCTTTAGATGAGGCTACCCTAATAGGTGATCACAGGGCAACGAGTGCCCCGACGGCCGCCGGACCGGCGGTGCCGGCCTGTGGGCCCCCGCTGGGCCCCCGCTGTGCGAATATGCGGAGCTTGCGGAGCTCGCACAGTAGGGGAGGCGAATATGCGGAGCTTGCGGAGCTCGCACAGTAGGGGAGGCGAATATGCGGAGCTTGCGGAGCTCGCACAGTAGGGGGAGCGCAGGTACGACCGGGCTCCGGTCCGGCGCAGCGCGACGAAGCGGGAACCCGCCGCGACGGTCGGCCGACCGCCGTAGGAATCCCCGGTCTCCATGCCGGGGAGCGGAAGTCAACCGAGATGCTCGCGCAGCCACTCCGCCGCCTCTCGCTGCATCGGCTCCGAGAAGGCGTGCCCGCCGGGGTGGAAGCTCCCCCGGTAGCCGGACGGGTGGCGGGCCGCGGTGTAGCGGGCCCGCAGCACGGCGTCGGCGCCGCGCATCCCTTCGGGGGTGAACAGGTGGTCCTGCTCGGCGTACTGCACCAGCAGCGGCGCGGGGGCGCGGGCGGCAGCCAGCTCGGGCCAGTCGCATTCGCGGCTCAGTCCCGGCGGCAGCAGCATCCACGTGTGCGGGTCGACGTGCCGCGCCGGCAACTGGGCGAAGGTCGACATCATGGCGGCCACCGCCCCGGCGCGGATCCGGGCGTCGAGCGCGTGCAGCAGCGTCGCCCGCCACCCGCCGCCCGACAGGCCCACACAGCCGATCGCGTCGGTGCGCACGTCGGGCCGGGCGGCCAGGTGGTCCAGCGCCAGGATGTCCTCGCGCACCACCATTCCCGCAAACGAGGTGCCCAGCAGCGTGCAGTACTTGGCGAGGGTGTGCTCGTGGTGGCGGGCGGCGGCGTCGTAGCGCTCCGCCGCGCCGGGGGGAGGGCCGGGGCGGGCGGCGAGTTCGGCTTCGGCGTCGCGCAGTACCCGCTCGGGCATGGCCGCGGCCTCGAAGCCCCGGCTGCCCCAGGAGAAGGCGTCGTGGCACAGCACGGTGAAGCCCTGCCGCGCCAGATCGTCGGCGACGGCCCGGCCGGCGTAGAGGTCGGTACGCAGCCGGGCCGAGGCGGGTGCCGGGCCGTCGGGGCCGTCGGCGAGCCGCTCGCGTCCGAGGTGCTTGACACCGGCGTCGCAGTGCAGCGTGAGGAGGCCCGGCAGCGGTTCCGTCGCGCCGGCCGGCCTCAGGACCCAGGCGCGCGTGCGCGGGCCGAAGCCGGGCCACCACGACACCTCCCGGCCGTCGACGCCGTCGCGGCGCCATGTGCGGCCCTCGCGCAGGTACACGTCCTCGGGCGGGGCGAGCAGCCCCAGCACCGCACGCAGCCGCGCGGGGTCGGGTCCGCTGCCGCCGGAGCCGAACAGCCCGTGGCTGCTGCGGGCCAGCTCCACCCAGTCGTGGAAGCTCCCCAGGTGGGAAGGGTTTTCCGGCATCGGCGGTCCGTCCTATCGTTCGCAGGGGCCCGTCCCGGGCCGGCCGCAGCACCGGTGCGGTGCCGGGAGAACTCTTGGTGCAGGCCCGTTGTCCGTGCGTGGCGGGCCTCTCGAATTGTTCCGGCAAGCGCTTTCCAGGTAAAGAGGGGTGGTCGGGCGATCTCTGCGGATTCGGGGTGACAGGTTTTCCCTTTCCGGTGCCGCCCCCGAGCGGCGCCGATCCCCGGTGCTGCCGGCCACCCTGCGAGCGACCGGCAGTCGGGCCCGCCGACGGGCCAAGGCCCTGCGGCCCGCGGCACCGTCCCGCGGCGCCGACGGTATCCGGGAAACCCGTATTCCAGCCGTGTGCCTGACCGGTGCTCCGCCGCCCCGCGGTCCGGTCGGCGCGCCCGTCCTGCTCGGATCGGGGGCAGGGCGCGTGCGAACGTGCGGAAAGCGCTTACCCCGCGGCATCGCCTATCGCGGGGCTTCGCCACGGCGGGGGTGCCGGCCGGGCGACGGTTCGGCGCCGGAGACGGGCGGCGCCGCGGGCGGGGGCGTCCGGCGGGTGGGGCCGCGACCGCGGCGCCGCGACCGCGGCCCCACCCGGCATCACCGCAGCAGGACCAGCTGGTGGCGCACCAGCGCCTGCAGGACCGCCGCCGTGGTCTCCAGCGGGGTGCCGGAGTCGTCGGCCAGTTCGCCGGCCGTCGTGTGCGGTTTGCGGGCGAGCTCGGCCAGGACCGGCTCGGCGGCCGCGGGCAGCCGGTAGCGCTTGCCCGAGACCGTGACCGCGACCCGGCCGTCCTCGCGCTGCAGGGGTGGAGGCAGGATCGGCACGAACTCCACCTGCGTGCCGGCCTGCGGTGCGGTGCCGTCGACCGCCCAGGGCAGGGCGAAGGACTGCCGCCGGGGGAAGCGGGAGTCGTGCTCGTCCAGGAAGCCGTCGAGGTCGTGCTGCTCGGCCGCGTCGGCGAGCCGGCGGACCAGTTCGTGCCGGTGCTTGCGCCGCTCCTCGGCTGAACCGAACCGCGGCAGATCGGTCCGAAAGAAATCTACGTCGTAAAGGCGCTCCAGGAGCGAACGCGCCCAATCGATGCCCGTAGCGCGGGTGAAACCGAACGTCAGGTGCATGCTGACGTCGCCGGTGCCCGCGACCGTGTGCCACCACCCGCGCGGCACGTGCAGGACGTGGCCCGGCGAGAGGACGCCCTCCCACACGGTGCCCTCGGGCGGCGTGTGGCCGTGGTCGGAGTCGACCTTCATCGGGTGCGGGCGGCTCCCGGGGCCGTGGACCTTCCAGGACTTGGTCCCCTCGACCTGGACGACGAAGGTGTCGTGGTCGTCCCAATGGGTGTCGAAGCCGTGCGAGTCGCCCCAGATCAGGTACAGGTTCACCTGCGCCCGTTCGCGTACGAGCCGCATCAGGTCGTCGGTGGCCTCCTGTACGGGGGCGTGCAGCCGGTCGACGGCGTCCAGCACCAGGCTCGCGCCCCCGCGCAGCTCGCGGTAGAGGCCGTCGGGCCGGATCACCGAACGGTCGGCCCCCGAACCGGTGCCCGCGTCGGTGTAGCGCGCAGGCGGCACCGGTGCGCCTTCGCGGTGCAGCCGCAGGCGCGGGGGCTCCAGCGCGCAGCGGGACAGGATGTCGTTGAGCGCGTCGAAGGTCAGCAGCGGGCGGACCGTCTCGGCGCCGAGATCGGCGAAGACGACGTCGGTGGACAGCCGCGTGGAGAGGAGGTCCTCGCCCACGGCGGCCGGCAGCGTCTCGGTGAACAGGCGTTCGGTCACGACGGGGGCCTCCACGGCGGCGGTTGCGGCGGCGGGCCGCCGGAGGCGCGCGGCGCGCCTCCGGCGACCGGTCGGTGACGGGTGGATCATTCCGGCGGCGTCGGTCAGATGAAGTCGGAGCTGGAGTCGGTGCCGTCGTTGTCGCCGCCGGCGGTGGTGTCGCGCGAGGTGACCTCGCCCAGCTCCTCGACCTCGATGTCGAACTCGTCGTGGTCCATGGCGTCTCCTGACTCGTGTTCGCGGATGTGCCGTTCGGTGCCTACCGGCCGCGCACGCGGGCGCGGGGCGGGGCACCGCCACCCCCGGGAGGGGGAGGCGCCGGACCCGCGCGGTGCGCGCGGGTGCGGCCGCGGGTGCGGCGGCCGCATGCCTGGGGTTCTGCGGCGGTCACGCCTGCTCCCACCGCCGCAGCAGCCGGGCGCCCTCCGGCGCGGCCGCCGGCTCCCGCGGGAAGGCGAGACCGGTCTCGGCGGCGGCGAAGGCGTGGGCGTCGGCCGCGAGCTCGATCGCTTTGGTCACCGCGCGGGGGCCGTGGCCGACGTCGTGCTCGTAGCGAAGCAGCGCCGGGCGCGTCCCGCCGCCGTGGTGCAGCAGCGCCGCGCACATCTTGCGCGGGTGCGCGGCGTCGGTGCGGGTGTCGCCGTGGAAACCGGTCAGCAGCACCGCGGGCCGTGCGCGGGCGCCGTCGTCCAGGACGCGGTGGTAGGGCGAGTAGGACATCAGCGCGGCGAAGTCCTCGGGGTCGGCGGCGGTGCCGAACTCGCGGATCCACATGGGGCCCAGCCCCAGCCGTTCGAACCGCGCCATATCGGCCAGCGGAGCCGAGGCGATGACGGCCGAGCACAGGTCCGGGCGCTGCGCCGCGGCGGCCAGGACCAGCAGACCGCCGGCGGACCCGCCTGACAGGCACAGCTGTTCGCGCCGGCACACGCCCGCCTCGACGAGCGCATCGCCCGCGGCGGTGAGGTCCTCGACCGAGCGGGGCTTGTCGCGGCGGGCGCCGCGCAGGTGCCATCCCTGCCCGAAGTCGCCGCCGCCGCGGACGTGGGCCACCGCGTAGCGGCCGCCGGCCAGCAGCCAGGCCAGTACCGTCGCGCTGAACCCGAACTGCCGTGGCCGGCCGAACCCGCCGTAGGCGTGCAGGACGGTCGGGCCCGGCTCCGCGGGGTCGTCGGGGACGGCGGCGGAGGAGGCGTCCCCGACCGGGCCGCCGCCGGCCCGGAACAGGGTGACGGGCACGCGCGTGCCGTCGGCCGAGCGGCAGTGCAGGGTGCGGCGCCGGACCGTTACGGGCGGGTGCGGCTGCGACCCCGGCGGCCACGGGCGCGGCCGGGTGCCGCCGGCGTCCAGCGCCAGGACGCACTGCTGGGTGGCGACGTCGGCGTAGCACAGGTGGGCGCCGCCCCGGCCGTCCGACTCCAGGCGGGTGGCCATGCCCTCGCCCGGCAGGTCGATCCGGCGCAGGAGGCGGCCGTCGGCGCCGTGGGCGGTGAGCTCGCTGATGCCCAGCCGGGTGCGGGCCACGAGCAGCTCGGGGAACTCGGCGCTGCCCGTCGCGGCGAAACCGTCCAGGACCGCCCCGGGGTCCTCGCCGACCGCCTCGCGCCAATGGGCGGTGCCGGGCCTGCGGGGGTCGGCGGCGCACACGCGCCGCCGCGGGGCGCCCAGTGTGGTGCGCAGGTACAGCAGGCCGTCGGGGCCGAGGTCGGGGTGGGACTCGATCTCTTCGCCCGCGTGGACGGTGCGCCAGGCCGGGGCGTCGTAGCGGCCGGTACCGGAGGCGCCGCCGGGCGCCAGGTCGGCGATCCAGACGTCGTTGCGGTGGCCGGTGCCGTGGCTCTCGGTGACCACCAGCCAGCGCCGGCCCAGCAGCCGTACACCGGGGACCGTGCGCCGCCCCGTGCAGGCGCGCACCAGAACGTCGGGTTCGGGGCCGGTGGGGGAGACGCGGTGCAGCCACACGCCGCGGCGGCCGTCGCCGCCGTCGCGGCGGACGTAGTAGAAGGCGTCGGGGCCGATCCAGGCGACGTCGGAGTAGCGCACGCCTTCGACGGGCGCCTCGACCGGCAAGCCGGTGGGAACCGACAGTACACGCAGCGCACCGCGTTCGGTGCCCCCGGTGGAGGTCTGCACGGCCACCCGCTCGCCGTCGGGGGAGGGTTCCCACGAGTCCAGCGTGGTGGCGCCGGTGGGATCGAAGGTATGCGGGTCGAACACCGTGTGTTCGCGGCCGTCGCCGCTGTCGTCGTCGCCGTCGGTGACGGCGACGACAGCGGGGTGGTCGCCCCCGGCGGGGCGGCGGGTGGCGAAGACGCGGCGGCCGCGGTGCAGCGGCGGCGTCCACAGGTCGGTGGCCACCAGGTCGCGGATGCATTCGGCCAGTGGCGCGCGCAGCGGCCACCCCCGGACGGCCGCGGCGAACTCGTGTTCGCGCTCGGCCAGCCATCGGCGCGTGGCGGGGGATTCGGGTTCTTCCAGCCAGCGGTAGGGATCGGCGACCTGCGTCCCGTGCACGGTGTCGACGACGCACAGCAGCGCGGCCCGGTCGTCGTCGCGGGCGATCCCGTGGTGGGCGGCCATGCTCACCGGGAACCGAGGGGGCGGGGGCAGGGGACCGGGGTATGAGCCGAGCGAAAGCCGCGGATGCGCACGCCCTACATGGTTCAGAAGGGCGTCCCCCGCGGTCAAGGCAGTCATCGCTGACCGGTGATCACGCGAATGTGGCCGACGCGCCAGGTTTGGCGCGCCGGGAGCGGAGCCGACCAGGCGACAGCGGTGCAGGCCGCGTCGTCGGGGCGGGCCCGACCGCGGCGTACCGCGCCGGGTGCGGGCGGTGCGACCGGTCGGGGGCGGTGCTCAGCCGACGGTGCGGCGGGTCCCCAGCAGTTCGGCGGTGTCGCACACCTGCGCGTTCACCGGTCCGGCGCACAGCGCCGCCAGGGCGGCGCGGTAGCCGGGACCCGCGTCGAGGTCGGTGAGCCGCACCTGCACGGGCGCGTCGGCGGAGTCCCATTCGACCACCGCCGCGGGTTCGAAGGGGCCGCTGACGCCTACCGACCCCAGCCCGCCGGAGAGGCCGTCGCCGGTGGCTTTGAGCAGTGCCTCCTTGCGGGCCCAGTAGCCGAAGAAGCCCTCGGTGCGCCGCCCTTCGGGGAGCCGGTCCAGGTCGCCGCGCTCTCGCGGGCGCAGGCAGTAGTCGACCAGGCCGTCGGTGTCCCGGCCGGGCGCGATCTGCTCGACGTCGGCGCCCACGGGTGTGCCGTGGGTCAGCGCGAGCAGCACCCGGTCGCCGGAGTGGCTGATGGAGATCTCCCAGCCGGCGGCGGGTCCGGCGGGGAGGGGCTTGCCGTGCGGTTCGGGGCGCCGATCCCGGCGGTGCTCGCAGGAGCGGCAGCGCAGGGTGAAGGAGACCCGGTCGGGTTCGCACCCGGCCGCACGGGCCAGCGCCAGCCGGGCCAGCGCATGGGCGACCAGGTAGCGGTCGCGGTCGGCTGCGGCCCGGAAGCGTTCGCGGCGCTCGCGCTCGCCGGGGTCGAGCAGGCCGAGCAGCGCGGGGGAAGCGTCGTCCGGCGAGGCCCACCACAGCCGACACGTCAGCGCAGTCACCCGTCCATTCTGTCTCGTTCGCGCACCGAACGCACACCTGGCCGCTCCGTCGGCCGCATCCGGCCGCCGTGCGCGGCAAGCCGCCCCGCCGGGCAGGCATGGAAACGCCCGGAACCGGGAATCGACGGGGTGACCCCGCGGCGCGGGCGGTGCCTGAACCGCGGTGCGCGCCTCGGCCCGCTCGCATGGGAGGCCCCGTGTCCGTCATGGCGCTGTTCGGTATCGCGACGCTGGCCGTGCTCGGCCTGCTGGTCGCCGTCTTCGTCGCCGTCTTCGTCGTCCGCGGCCCCTCGGTGGAGGACGACGCCTCCGCCGACGACGCCACCATCGACGCGTCGTTCCACACCCACGGAGTGCACATGAGCTGACGCCGACGGCTCTATCATCGGTAAGCGCGGCCCCCCAGCCAGCACCGGAGATGGAGAGTCCCATGGCAGACGAGACCAGGCCGGCGTTCGCGGCCGAGCGCCGCGAGAGAATCCTGGAGCTGGTGCGGGCCAACGGCGCCATGGCTCTGCGCGAGATCGCCTCGCGCGTGCGCGCCTCGGAGGTCACCGTGCGCCGCGACGTGCGGGCCTTGGAGGCCGAGGGCCTCATCGACCGCCGGCGCGGCGGCGCCGCCCTGCCGGGGCGGCTCGGCTTCGAGCAGAGCTATACCCAGAAGAGCGGTCAGGCCGCGCCCGAGAAGCTCGCCATCGCGACCGCCGCCGCCCGCCTCGTCGAAGACGACGACGCGGTGGTGCTGGGCCCGGGCAGTACCACCGAGGCCCTGGCGCGCGAGCTCGTAGGCCGCCAGAACCTCACGGTGGTCACCAACTCCCTGCTGGTGGCCGAAGTGTTCGCCTCGGCTCCGGGCGTGGAGGTGGTGATGACCGGCGGCACTCTGCGCGGCCCGATACGGGCCCTGGTGGGAACCGCCGCCGAGCAGGCGCTGTCGGGACTGCGGGTGCGCCTGGCCTTCGTCTCGGGCAACGGAGTCACCGCCGAGCGCGGTCTGAGCACCCCCAATCCCGCGGTGGCCAGCGTCGACCGCGGGCTCGTGGCCTGCGCCCAGGAGGTCGTGGTGCTGGCCGACCACACCAAGGTCGGCGCCGACACCATGGTCCAGACCGTGGCGCCCGAGCACATCGCCCACATGATCACCGACAACCACGCCGACCCCGAGGTCCTGATGACTCTGGAGGACATGGGGACCCTGGTGCACGTGGCGGTGCTGGAGGTCGACCGGGGAGAATAGGGGCGCAGCGCCCGCCCGGTGGTGCCTGCGGCCGCATCCCCGTACGCTGCCCATGAGCACGAAGTTCCGCGGACCGTCTGGAGTGCCGATGCCGAGCCCGGTGACCCTGCCCGAACCGTGGGCGCGGTCGGCGGTCAGCGTCGTCGTGCCGACCTACAACGAGGCGGACAACCTGCCGGTGCTCGCGCGCGCGCTGCTCGAATCGCCGCTGCCCGAGCTGCGGCTGGTCGTCGTCGACGACGGTTCGCCCGACGGCACGGGCGAGATCGCCGAGGGGATCGCCGGCGACTACAACACGCCCGATCGCCGTCGTGTGACCGTTCTGCACCGCACCGCCAAGGAAGGGCTGGGGCGCGCCTACGTCGCCGGAATGACCCGCGCCCTCGACGACGGCGCCGAGTTCGTCGTGCAGATGGACGCCGACCTCAGCCACCCGCCGGGCTACATCCCCCAACTGCTGGGCACCATGCTCTCCACCGGCGCGGGCGTGGTCATCGGCAGCCGCTACGTGCCCGGGGGAAGCCTGTCGCAGGAGTGGAGCCCGCACCGGCGGCTGCTGAGCACCTGGGCCAACAGCTACGTCAAGGCGATCCTGGCGATGCCCGTCCGCGACGTCACCGCCGGCTTCAAGATCTGGCGGCGTGAGGCGCTGGAGGCCATGGACTTGGAAACCGTCGGCAGCAGCGGCTACAGCTTCCAGGTCGAGATGCACTACCGGGCCTTCAGCCGCGGCCGGAAGATGGTGGAGATCCCGATCCACTTCGAGGACCGCCGCGAAGGCGACAGCAAGATGGACCTGGCGGTGCAGTTGGAGTCGGCCCTGCGCCCCTTCCGCCTCAAGTCCGCCGAGCGCCGCGCCCGGCGCCGCTGAGCCGGCGCGCCCGGGGCTGTGCCCGGTCCGGCGCGCGCGACCGGCGGCCCGCACCGCTCAGCGCCGCCCCGGCGGAGTGCGCAGCACCGTGTCGGCGATGCGCTGCGCCATCGCCTCGGCCTGGTCGCGGATGCGCGGAACGGTGGCGTCCGCGGCGCCGCGGCGCACCGTCCCGACCGCGAACAGCCGGGCCGCTTCGCCCTGCGGTGTGGTCAGGGCGCCGCAGGAGCACACCGACAGGCCCGGGGCCTGCGCCTCCGGCGCCCCGCCTCCGACCGGGGGAGGTGCCGCTGCGGCGGGATCGCCCGTGGCCACGACGGCCGCCGCGGCCGCCACACCCGCGCCCGAGGCCAGGTGTACCTTCGCGCCGCCGTCGCGGTCGTCGGCGCCGACGCCCACGACCCGGTCGGTGCGGGTGTGCAGTGATGCGTACGGGGAGGCCCAGTCCGCCGTCGCCGCCAGCGTTTCGGCGAGGTAGTCGCCGTAGACGCGGCGCGGCAGCAGCGTGTCGGGCCCGCAGGCCGCCGATGCGGGCGCGGTGGTGCTGAGGGCCGGTGCGGCGCCGGACGTCCGCCGCCGGGAGGAGGAGCGGGCGCGGGCCCACTCCAACAGGTGGCAGGGCCGGTCGGGCAGTGCCGACATGTGCTTGACGGGGACCTCCAGCAGGCAGTCGTCGCCCGCGCCTCCGTAGGGCCGCCCGCGTGCGAACCGCCCGTAGTCGTCGATCAGCACGATGCGGTAGGCCAGGCGCAGCCACGTGGTGGCGCGCAGCAGTGCGATCGCGGCGAGGGCCGCCCCCGCTCCGCCGCCCGCGAACACGATGGCCGGCCCGCCGCCGTCGTCGGCCGCAGCATCTCCCATGACCCCGACTCTAGAACCTCGCACCGCCGCCGCGAAGGGGTTCGCCGGCGGGCTGGGGACGCCTGGACAACGTCGTCGTCAACGCCGGATTCTCCCTGCCGGGCACGGTCGCCGACCACCCGCCCGAGGACATGCGCTCCATGGTGCTGACCAACGTCCTCGGTCCGGCCCTCGTCACGCAGGCTGTGCTGCCCCACCTGAAAGAGACCCGGGGCAGGCTCGTCGTCGTCGGCTCGGTCGCCGGGGTGAAGAACACGCCCGGAAACCTGTATTCGGCGACCAAATGGGCCGTGCACGCTCTGGCGGAGAACACCCGCCTCCTCGCCGCCGGCGACGGAGTCGGCGTCACCCTCGTCGCCCCGGGGATGGTCGACACCCCGTTCTGGGACAACCGCGGGGGACGCCCCGACACGCCCTACCATGACCGCCGGGCAGATCGCCGACTGCATCCTGTTCGCTGTGGAGCAGCCGGAAGGCATGGACATCAACCACCTGCGGATGCGCCCCACCGGACAGGTCGACTGAGCCGTCCACGCCGTACCGGCCCGCGCGCCGCCGCACGGCTGCGCCGGCGGCGGGCGGGCCCGCTCGGCCCGCCCGCCGCACTACGGGGCGCTGCACACGCGGCCCCCGGCCTGTCGCCCGCGCCTACTCGCTGGCCATCGCCGCGGTGATGGAGGTGCGCGCCGCCTGCCGCGACGGCAGTACCGACGCCAGCAGGCCGGCCGCGACCGCGGCTGCGAGGAACGCGCCGATCTGGCCGACAGGCAGCGAGAACAGCGGGTCGTCGAACATCACCGCCACCGACGCCCAGCCGAAGACCGCACCCAGCCCGACGCCCACCGCAGCGCCGATCACACACAGCAGCACGGCCTCCCACACCAGCATCACCCGCAGTTGGGCGCGCTTCAGGCCCAGCGCCCGCAGCATCGCCGACTCGCGGGTGCGTTCCAGTACCGACAGCGCCAGCGTGTTGGCGATACCGAACACCGCGATCACCACCGCCAGGCCCAGCATCGCCACGATCGCCAGGAAGGCCGTGTTCAGCATCTCCTCGTACTGCCGGCGACTGTCGGCCACCGACTGCACCTGCAGTGTGGGGTGGCCCTCCACGGCCGAGTAGACGGCGTCGTGCAGCCGCTCGGAGTCGGCCCCGTCGGTGGCGGTGACCCTGAGGGAGTTGTCGGTGCCGACGCTGGGGAAGGCCTCGGCGAAGTCCGCGGGCGCCATGATCACGCTCCAGGCCGTCTGCGCCTCGTCGACCACGGCCGCCACCTCGTAGGAGCGCTCGCCGTCCTCGGTGTCCAACCGGAGCGTGTCGCCGACGCCTTCCGAGGCGAACTCGTCGTGCACCGCGACCGTGCCCGGCCCGACGTCGGCGAGGTCGCCGGAGGCTGCCTCGGCGTCGACGGCATCGGCCACGTCGGCGCCCAGGAAGGTGGTGAAGTAGGCGAAGTGGTCCGGGGACTCCCGGATCTTTCTGCGCTCGGCCACCACCGTGTCGATTTCGGGCTGCTCGCGCAGGTCGCGGGCCACCTCGGGATCGACGCCCGTGGAGTCCTCCTCCAGGGCGATCTGGGCGTGGATCCGGTAGTCCATCGGGAACTGCTCGTCGAGCCGGGCGTCGGTGGTGCTCATCATCGACGCGTTGACCACCGCGTAGCCGGTGATCAGGGTGGCGCCCACCGTCAGCGCGATCATGGCGGTGGCGGCCCGCTTCGGGTTGCGCCGCGCGTTGTCGGCGGCCAGCGCACTGGACACGCCCAGCGCTCGCATCAGGGGCGCGACCGCCGCCACCGCCACCCGCACCACCAGCGGGCTCCAGGCGACGACGCCGGCGAACGCGACCACGCCGCCGCCGGCGACCAGCATCAGCGCCTGGTCGGAATCGTCGATGGACAGGGCCAGGGCGACGGTACCCGCCGCGGCCGCCAGCAGGAGGGTGCCGACGGCGATGCGCACGACACCGAAGTTCTTGGCCAGCCCGGAGGCGACGTCGCTGGTGCGCAGCGCCGCCAGCGGCGGCACGAAGGTGGCGCGGCGCGCCGGCATCAGCGCCGCGGACAGGGTCGTCGCGGTGCCCACGGCCAGCCCGATCAGCACCGTTTGCGGAGTGACGACCGCGGTGGCGCCGCTCGCGTCGGCGGCGATCGCATCGGAGCCCACCGCATAGCCCGCGACGCCCAGACCGATTCCGGCCAGTACCCCCACCGCGGAGGCGAGCACGCCTACGACCAGCGCCTCGGCCACCACGCTGGTGAACACCTGCCGGCGCACGGCGCCGACGCAGCGCAGCAGCGCCATCTCCCGCTGGCGCTGGGCCACCAGGATGGCGAAGGTGTTGTGGATGACGATGGCCGCCACGACGACCGAGATCAGCGCGAACAGCAGCAGGCCCATGGCCAGGACGTCGGCCTGGGTGCCCGCATCCGAAGCGAGGCGCTCGCCCAGCTTCTTCCCGGTGAGCACTTCGGCGTGGTCTCCCGCCACCGCCTCGACCGCATCGGCGGCCTCCTGGGCGCTGACGCCCTCCGCGGCGATCGCGTCGATCTCGGCGAGGCCGTCGGTGCCGGTCATCTGCGCGGCCGTGGCCGGAGCGAAGGCGACGGCGCCGCGGTAGGAGATCTCGTCGGAGATCCCGAAGTCGATCAGCCCGGTGACGGTGAAGGAGTGCTTTTCGCCGTCGGCGTCGAGCACCTGCGCGGTGTCGCCGACCTCGTAGCCGGCGTTGTCGGCGGTCGTGGTGGCCAGGGCCGCCTCCTCCGGACCCTCGGGCAGGTCCCCCTCGGCTGCCGAGTAGCGGGTGACCTCGCCCACCGACAGCCCGAGTGTGGGAGTGGTGCCCACCGCGCGCCCGTCCGGGTCCAGCAGCGGGGCGGCCGCTCGCGTGACCCCGGCGGCCCGGTCGATCTCGGGCAGGTCGCGGACCTCGGCGAGCACGTCGCGGGCGATCTCGCCCTCCGGCCCGCGCTCCTCGGCCATGGCGACGGCGTCCATCTTCCCCGCCGATCCCATGACCTGGCTGGCGAAGCTCTCCCGCAGCGTGTCGGAGAACACCAGGGTGCCCGAGACGAACATGACGCCCAGGGCGACGGCGAGTGCCGTGGTGACGAGCCGGCCTTTGTGCAGGCGCAGGCCGGCGAGTGTGGTGCGCAGCATGGCGGCTCAGGACTCCAACTTCACCAGGTGGTCGAGCACGGTCTCGGAGGTGGGTTCGTGGACCTCGTCCACCAGCCGCCCGTCGCGCAGGAACACGACCCGGTCGGCGTAGGCGGCGGCGACCGGGTCGTGGGTGACCATGATGACCGTCTGGCCCAGATCGCGCGCGGAGTCGCGCAGGAAGCCCAGCACTTCCGCCCCGGAACGGGAGTCGAGGTTGCCGGTGGGCTCGTCGGCGTAGACGACCTCGGGATCGCCCAGCAGCGCCCGGGCCACCGCGACCCGCTGCTGCTGGCCGCCCGACAGCGCCGAGGGCAGGTGGCTGAGCCGGTCGCCCAGCCCCACGACGTCGACGATGCGCTTGAATCGGGCCGGATCGTGCTTGCGCTTGGCGATGCGGCCGGGAAGCAGGATGTTCTGCTCGGCGGTCAGCATCGGCAGCAGGTTGAACGACTGGAAGATGAACCCGATGCGGTCGCGGCGCAGCAGCGTGAGCTGCTTGTCGCGTAGCCGCGTGAGCTCGGTTCGGCCCAGGTGCACCGTTCCCGACGTCACGGTGTCGAGGCCGGCCAGGCAGTGCATGAGGGTGGACTTGCCGGAGCCCGAAGGCCCCATGATCGCGGTGAACGCGCCGCGGTCGAAGGAGACGCTGACGCCGTCCAAGGCGTGGACCGCCGAGTCGGCGCGTCCGTAGACTTTGACGAGGTCGCGGGCGTCGACCACGGGAGGGGCGTCGGTCGGGTCGGATGCGGGGGCGGTCTCGGCCGCGCTCTGGCTCACGTCGTGCTTCTCCGGATCAGATTCGGGGGCTGTGCATGGCGGCGCGGCGCCGGGAAAGCCTCCGCGGCGCCGCCCACGACGACGCTACAGCCGCCGCGGACCGCGATCCCTCCACCGCAGGTCCCAGATGCACCGGCGGGAACGGGCGACTTTCCGCCGCGGACCCCCGCACATCGATCCCGGTCGGCACCGACTTCGGTCGGACCGGTCCGGGGACGGTGCCGCCCGCCGCCGGGGCGGCAAGCGCCGGGGCGGCGGCGCTGACCGGGGCGGTCGCATCCGGTCCGACTTTCGTCGGGGCAGGGCGGTGTCGCAGGTCGCCCGGAGTGCGGAGGCTTCGCGCGGCATAGACTGGCCGACCATGGCACAGGACGGGGTGACACTACCGGGGGGTGCGAGCGCCCAGCGGCAGCAGCCGCGGTGGGCCCGCTGGTGGGCGCGCAGGCACCGCATCGCCGATTGGCTGCTGGCCGTGGCCTTCCTGCCCTGGACCGCCCTCATGCTGGTGGGCGACCCGCACGGTCTGCTCGGCCTGCCCGCCATGGCGGTGTCCGCCGTCGCCGCTCTGATCGGCGACGCAGCGGGCGTCTTCCTGGGCCTCCATGCCGGGTGGGGTGCGCTGACGCTTGGCGCGGCGGTCTCGACCGTCGTGCTCTTCCGCCGCACGCGGCCCCGGCTCATGTTCGGGGCGGCGACGGTCACGCTGCTGTGTTACGGCGACATCGGTATGGCCGCCCTGGCCATGTTCACCTACGCGGCCTGGTACGACGACCGGCGGCGGCTGGGCCTGTGGTCCGCATGGCTGACGCTGTGCACCCTGGCCGTCTACACGGTCGGCGGACCCATGACCGCACCGGCGGCCTCCACCATGCTCATCATGTTCTACGGCCTGCCGCTGGCCGTGGGCCTGTGGATCGGCACCCGCCGCGTACTCATCGCCAACCTGCGCGAGCGTGCCGAACGCCTGGAGCGCGAGCAGCACCTGCTGGCCGACCAGGCGATCTCCGCCGAGCGCACCCGCATCGCCCGGGAGATGCACGACGTCGTCGCCCACCGGGTCAGTCTGATGGTGCTGCACGCGGGCGGTCTGGAGGTCTCCGCGCCCGACGGGCGCACCGCCGAGAGCGCCGCCCTGATCCGCAACAC